>JAJUGM010000140.1 GCA_029268165.1 Bacteroidota bacterium | reverse complement strand
TGATTACAAGAATAATGAAAGCTAAGTTCGGATTTACGTTTTCACTGCCAAATATAAAACTAATTAAACCAGTAGTAATAATTATTTGCCAATATTTGACTTTTTCCAGAGAGTTTCTTTCACGGGTTGCTGAATTAAATGCCATTTCCAAGTCTCTAAGTACAAATGGAATTTTATATTCAGTCAGGTTTTAAGTTTGATAGTTTTTGTCATTTTTTTTAATTTTAAATAAAAATTAAATAAATAACAGGCGATTGAAGTTCATAATTAAGAAAATATTTAAATAACAATAGTATTCTATCTACTGATCGTTTACTTGTACCTGCACTATCTTATCAAGCGTTACATACCAGAGCCATGCCTCTACATGACGGTAACCCATAATTACCAGAAGATTACGATATGAGTCAACCTGCCGGCGATGGCTATCTTCCATCTCCCTGCCGAATTTGAAATCAATAACTATAGCTCTGTCATCCTTCACCAACACCCGGTCAGGTCTCTTAATAGCACCTCCCGGAAGTATGAACTCTGTTTCGGTTAATATCTTCCAGTTGCCCGAAAACCAGCTTTGTACCTGAATATCAGAAAACATGCCTTGCAATGTGGTATGCAAAATATCTGCTTCAGCCTGCGTAATTTTTCCTTCTATTAGCATTGCATTTAATACCATTGTTATGTCTTTGGCATAATGCAGCCTCGAAAATATTTCATGCATTAACAGGCCTTCAGAAACCGGCCTTTCAATTTTTCCTGTAACGGGCTCAATCATTATTCTTTCCTTAAAAGCCAGAGAAATATGATTGCGTGCATCAATAACATGATACCGGTTTCCGACTAATTCGGCGTGCTCATCAGGTTTTTCCGTTTTTCTGTCTTTGGGTAGTTCACCGAAGTCGAATGTCTGTTCCGATGTGTTAAAATAATTGCCAAACCAGGTGCCGGGGTGATTATTATTTATGTCTGTTTTTGTAATTATTGCAGCCAGTAGTGCAGATACAGTTGTAAATTCTTCTTTTTCAGATAATTCCGAAAAACAGTATAATCCTTCTTTTGCCCTTGAGAATGCAACATATAAAAGATTGAGGTTGTCAATGTACTGTTTCATCAATTCCTCATAATATTCCCTGCTGAAGTCGGTTTGTGCTAGTTTTGTACTGAAATAAACAGGAACAAGGTCAAGCTGGTTAAACGGACTGCGTAAAGGCTGGCACCAGATTATAGGTCTATTTTTAGTATCAGTAAGATTCCAGTTGCAAAACGGGAGGATAACCACAGGGAATTCAAGCCCCTTGGCCTTGTGTATTGTTAATACCCTTATGGCATCATGCTTTCCTGAAACAGTAACAGATTTCTGTGAACCCGATTCTTCCCAGAAATCTATAAAATCAATGAATGAGGGTGATTTTCTATGTGTGAATTCAAGCACCTGATCCTGCAATGCCTGAAGGTAAACTATCTCACCTTCAAATGTGCCAAGCCTGAACATGCATATAAGGTTTTCGATGATTTCAAAAAGTGAGTAATTGCCGGCATTCTCTAATAAAGTTCTGAAAGACGGCGGGAAAACACTATAAAGGTAATTATCAGAAAGATCAGGATTTTCAGTAAGGATATTTTTGTGCAGGGGGGAGAGGTAATGCGCATATTCCCTGAGCAAATAATATCTGTTAACTGTATCATTAGGCCTGAGAATTAACTTAATAATGCCAATCAGAAACCGGACCGCAGAAGATGAAGATAAGAAAAGGGTTTCATCAGATATTACATCAGGTTTGTAAGGTGATCCGTCAGTACGGTTTTTCAGGTTAAGCAGAATATCGGTTATGTTTTTGGCCTCATCATTCCTGCGGGTAATAACTGCAATATCTCCGGCTTTGTATCCAGATGCCAGCAGGTGATCAATAAGCGAAATCAATCTTTCAGGCAATAACTGTTCAAAATCCTTTTTATCAATAAAGGAAATTTTCACCTGTCCGCCTGCTTTTTTAATATCTCCGGGTTGCTGAAAAGCATCTGCAAAATTTTTTGTAATTGAATTTTTGAGGTTTTTATCAATTTCAACTCCGGCTTCGCTTGCATGGTGGTCAAAATGTTGCTGAAGCATAACCGAAGCTGCTGCAAAAAAGGAATTGTTAAATTCAATAATATTTTTCAGGCTTCTGTAATTATATTTTAATGTTTCAAATAAAAGCCCTTGCCGGTAGAAATCGTTTTCAACAGCATGGGCAAGAATTTCCCAGTTGCTGTTACGCCAGCGGTAAATCGATTGCTTTACATCCCCAACCAGCAGATTGTCATAATCCTGTGAAAGGCTGTTACTGATCAGGGGTTTGAAATTGTTCCATTGCATCACCGAGGTATCCTGAAACTCGTCAATCATAAAATGATGAAAATGATTTCCTGCTTTTTCATATACAAAAGGGGCATCATTCTGATCGATCACCTGAAAAAGAAACGAAGAAGCTTCAGACAGGACAAACACATTATTTTCATTGCAATAATTATAAAGGTGCTTGGCAAGGTCAGCAAGAATACCCAGTGAATAGATGTTTTTAAGTATAGCGCCGGATGTATAATATTCGCTGCTATGATTGTCAAAATATTGTACCAGCTTTTCCATAACCTTTAGTAGTCCTTTATTGCATAATGCCTCAATCTGATTTTTCTTCGGTGAATTTTTTTTATACCATCTATCAGCTGATCCCGTTGCATTTCTCGCTCTTACACCAGGTTCAGCAATATTGCCTGCTGAAGTTTTTAATAAATATCCAGCAGGGCCTGCCATACCATAAACAAAATCATCAGTTTGTAAACCTGCTGCTTTTATCATCTCAGTTCCCTCTGACGCATAGGCAATCATGTTTTTTTCAAACGATTTCATGATGCCAAATAGCTGCTGCTGGTATGTTTTCATAAAATCTTTATCAGCCAGTTTTTTCATCAGCGACTGACTGAATGTTTTAAAACGCTCGCTGAATAACTGTCGTCCCAGGATTGCAATATCATTCTTGAAATTCCATGTTTGGCCTTTCTCAATTTTATCGCGTGCAAAATCAACAAGCCAGTGCAACAAGGTTTTATTAATTTTTGTTTCTTCCTGCAGGCGGTCAATCAGGTCAATAAGAACTGCATCGGTATCGAGCTCAATGGTATATCCGCTCTGGATGCCTATTTCACGGGTAAATGAACGTATAATATACTGAAAAAAACTATCGATAGTACTTACATAAAAGCGTGAATAATTATGCAATATTTTTTGTAATACGATACCGGCTTTTTTTCTTATAACTTCCTCTGGTATTTTGAATGTTTCCATGAAATCAGGCAAATACTTTAATTCTTCACCCGACGACAACCGAAATAATTCACTTACCAGCCGGCTTTTCATTTCAGCAGTGGCTTTATTTGTGAATGTAACAGCCAGTATATGCCGGTATGCATCAGGGTTCCGTAAAGCCATCTTAAGATATTCGCGCGTAAGCGTAAACGTTTTCCCCGAGCCTGCCGATGCTCTTATAATTTTAAGCTTAGCCATTTAATAAGCTCCTGTGTAATGCAATTTATGAAAGATTTATTTCAATTTATACTTTGAAATAGAAATCTGTCAGAAAATTAACTGAATAACTAATCAGAAATAATTTGACACAAGTATTTTTAATGAACAAATTCATCAAAGTAATTAAAAATTTGATGTATGTTCAGAGGAATAAGGCTAATTGACAAGTCTGGGTTTAATACGCCTTTAATCCGTTTGACTATTTAAATCCGAATATTATAGGAAATCCACACGTGACTATAATCGTCCATACAAAATAAACAGGCAGATATTTTGCGATGGTATATTCCACCTGATTAATGCTTTTATTTTTAAAAATTACTAAAATCAAATCTTTCAGTATTAAAACCAGATTAAAAAATATTAAAAGGTTTGATCCCAGCACAGCCGTTCTGTTAGGCGTAAGTCCATATTCACCCAGTCGGTAAAGTATTGCAGAAAGCGCCACCATATCAACCAGAAGCGTGACAACAGTTAAGAAGCACAGCACTATTTCATTGAATCGTTGATTTTTGTTAACTGATGCTTCAGAAACTGAAAAAACAATTATTGCCATTACACCTAATAGCATCATGTTGAAGATCAATAAAAAATCTCTGTCGTTATACGGGTCTTTACCTGACAAAGTAATGCTGATAAGATAAATAACCAGCGTTATCAGAACAATAGGGCTGAAAATATTTGCTATTACCGGGGCAATTTTATTTGCTGCAAGCGGAAAATTGCGGATAATACAGGTAGCAATTATGGGTGTAAACATCAGGCCCCACACAGCGATATAATTCATATAAAAATTTTCAATATTAATATCAATTGCCTGAAATAATGCCAGAGTTATATAAGTGAGTATTGCTCCCGCAATCAGAATTATTGTGCTTAGCACTACCAGATCGCCGTTGTATTTTATATAATCAATGCGCTTCAACATGTCCTTAGTATTAAAGCCTATGAAAATAAGACCATAAACACACCAGATGAAAAGTGGCAGATGAATATAGGCCAGATTAACAGTCTGACTTTCATTGTTCACCGGCAGAATATTGATATATAAAGCGGCTACAAGAAAGGCTCCTGCCGATATAATCAGATGTTTCAATCTGAAAATTTTTTCTGACATAAAATAAAATACGGCTAATCCTAAAAACATAATCAGTGCGGCATTTCTCGCGTAGAATATTTCATCAGCCACGGTCAGCTTCAGTATTTGTGGTAGTTTTATCAGAAATCCGCTTATGATGCAGGCTATAATCAGTGAAAAAATTTCGGATTTTGGGAGTTTTCTTTCATTTTCAGATGCCCTGTCAAATTCAAGTCTTACTTTCCAGTATTCAGCTATTTTTTTTTCGGGAATCTCTGAATATATTTTAAGAAACTCTTTTCCGAACTCTTTCTTATTGCTTCGGTAAAGGCGCTCAAGTTCTTCAGGATTGCTGAGGTTTTCTTTAATTCGGTTTTCCATATGGTCAGTTTAAGAGTAAATTTATTCAGGATTATGAAATGAATCAGGCGAAATAAAATTAGACTATCCTGAGATATAAAACGCATAATACTGGTCTGGTATTATCCGGGGAAAAAAAGATTTTTACAGGAGTTTAAATAATTAAGTTGCCGTTTTAGCGTCGCAAATATAGGATGCATTATCCATAAACTGTTAAAATTGCTGTACATATTATCCATAAAAAAAATACAATCCAACAGATCTATATAATAAGTTATGCGACTTTTATCCTGTATTTGATTCATTGCAAATAGCCGACGTGGTTCTGGTTCTTATTTCAGATAAAGACATACATTGTCTAAATACCCGACATCAGGCCCTGTAATATATTCCCCCCTGATTCTGAGGCTTGACAGGTTCGATAATACTTTTCTAAAATCTTCCTGTGTTACAGGTTCTCCTGTTTCACTATTTTTTTTCCAACCGGCATCAGGTGATAAAACAACTGAAAATGTTGTCCATGCTGTATCGGGGTGATTCGGCAGTGAATAAACCATCTTCAGTTCCTTGCTTTCAAGGATAACGTCGGGTGCGTCAAATTGACTATCAAGAGCAGACTGTTTCAGGTTGAACACCAGTTTATTATTAAAAGCCTTTTTCTTTGAACCCAGAAACTTGCGGGGGGCATTCCAGTACCATACGCCACCGGTTGTTTCATCAGTTGCCGACAGACATCCGCCAGGGTTACCGCCCGTATTATGGTATTCGGGTTTCGCAAAACTATTCTGCACATCTCCGATGACCTGCCAGCCCTCGTCATTTTTGTCAAAACTGCTATAAACCTTTTTCGGTCCACACGTGAGTAATAAGAAAATAATGATCAGCATAAGAACAAATGCTGCAGCATAATAATATCCTTTCTTTTTCATATTCAGATTAATTAATTACAGATGTTATGTCTGAGACTTCCTGTAGTCTCTTTCTTTACCCTCTCCAAAAATAATGGACTAAGGATACATAATTCTATTACATTGTAATTGAATTATATAAATCTAAATTACTATTTTAAACGGAATTTTGGTGCATTTACTTTGAAAAAATGAATTAGGACTCTTTATCTAAAAATTGAATAGATTATATGCTCTTCGTATTAGAATATTTTGATAATCCCGTAAATACATATTGATGTTGCTTATAACGGGATCATTATATAATCATTATCCTTATTCCTTATTCCTGATTCCTGAATCTTCCCCGATAGCTATCGGGGCTTTTTCTTTGTTCTTTGCTCTTTGCTCTTTATTTATATTATTTCTCTTCCATAAACGGATATTTATAACTTGTTGGTGGCACAAAATTTTCCTTTATAGCCCTTGGTGTAAGCCATCGTAATAAATTAAGTACCGATCCGGCTTTATCATTGGTTCCCGAACCCCTTGAACCGCCAAAGGGTTGTTGGCCGACCACGGCGCCTGTAGGCTTGTCGTTGATATAAAAATTGCCTGCAGCATACATCAGTTTTTGTGAGGCTTGATTAATAGCTTCGCGGTCGGTAGCAAAGATTGAACCTGTAAGGCCATACATTGAGGTTTTGTCGCATATTTCCAGTGTTTCTTCATATTTATTATCAGGATAAACATACACAGTCAGAATAGGTCCGAAAAACTCTTCCTGCATTGCAAAATAACGGGGGTCAGATGTGAGCACAATAGTAGGTTCAATGAAATATCCTACTGTTTTATCGCAGTTGCCGCCTGCGATTATGGTAGCTGTTTTTTCTTTCCTTATCCGCTCAATAACGGCAGATAGCCTGTTAAAAGCTGTTTCGTCAATAACCGCATTGATAAAATTTGAAAAATCTTCAGGGCCGCCCATTTTGAATGTAGCCAGGTCCTCAAGCATAAGGTCACGTATTTTAGGCCATAATGACTCGGGTATGTAAGCCCGTGATGCTGCGGAGCATTTTTGTCCCTGATATTCAAATGCACCTCTGATTAATGCAGTTGATACCTGGTTAGGATGTGCCGAAGGATGGACAAATACAAAGTCTTTTCCTCCTGTTTCGCCAACGATCCTTGGGTAGTTTTTATATCTGAATATATTATCGCCTATGGTTTTCCAGATACCCTGAAAGACTTCTGTGGAGCCTGTATAATGAATACCGGCAAAATCAGAATGGAAAAAAACTATATCAGAAGCAACAGGTCCGGGGACAAAAACCTGATTAATCACGCCTGCCGGAAGGCCAGCATCCCTGAACAGTTCCATAATTACCCGCGCCGATAAAATCTGGCTTTTTGATGGTTTCCATACAACCACATTCCCGAGCATAGCTGGTGCCGATGGGAGATTCCCGGCAATAGATGTGAAATTAAACGGAGTAACTGCAAAAATAAAACCTTCAAGCGGACGCCAGTCGAGTCGATTCCATATTCCCGATGGTGAAATAGGTTGAAAATCATAGATTTCTGTCATGTACTTTACATTAAACCTCAAGAAGTCAGCCAATTCACAGACCGCATCAATTTCTGACTGGAAAACATTTTTTGACTGTCCCAGCATGGTAGCTGCATTGATTTTTGTCCAGTACTCAGGCTCACATAATAAGTCAGCTGCTTTCAGAAAAACAGACGCCCGGTCTTCCCATGGCATCGATGCCCATTTCTTACGGGCCGCAAGGGCAGCGTCAATAGCCATCTTAACGAATTCCTGATCGCCTTCATGATAATAACCCAGAATATGGCTATGGTCATGTGGTGCCCTGATTTCTCTTAAACGACCTGTTTTAACATCTTTGCCATTAATAAACATAGGTATTTCAACCTGCTGTTTTAACAATTCTCCTATAGCCTTTTTAAGTTTGATCCTTTCGGGAGTTCCTGGTGCATAATTCAACACAGGCTCATTTTTCGGTAAGGGTACATGAAAAAATCCTGATGATTTCATAAATGCAAGTGTTTTTAATTCAACCTATTTATCATTAAAATTAAAGCAGACTGATAAAAGAAAAAATGATATTTATCTTCCCACAGGCTGGTTAATAGATATCAGATTAATGTCTGATAAAAGATACAAGTTACAAGAAACAAGATATAAGATATAAGATATAAGATTCAAGACACAAGACGCAAGATTTAAGATAAAAGATAAACC
>JAJUGM010000139.1 GCA_029268165.1 Bacteroidota bacterium | reverse complement strand
TCTTTAATTATATTGTCATACTCGTTATTAAAATTATAGTAAGCAATGAGTCCTTTTGTAACTCTATGTTGAACAGTATCTGCAGGTAATGAGTCATTATTATGTGAAATATCCGGGGTAAGCACATGTGCTACATTTGAATATTCCGTATAGCCAATGTTATTAAAGGCTCTGATCCGATAGTAATAATTTGTTACAGGTTCCAGATTGCTGTCAAAATATGCAGTTGAGTTTGCAGGTAAAGACTTTATAAGTTGAAAATTATCCAAAGAACCGGCTGAGCGTTCAATTTCATAACCATGTTCGTTTTCCGCCTTATCTGTCCAGTTTATGAAACATGAGTAATTATTGTATATTTTAGCTGCAAGGTTTTGAGGTATAGCCGGAAGCGAATCAAAAGATATTCCATTGTGCTCAAATGCACCTATATCGGGGTTTTTTCCGTTAGGAACAAAATTTCCGTCATAATCGGTATCCAGACCGACATCCAGTCCGGCATCAATAGCAATATATTGTGTAGGATTAAGATGAAATTCTTTGTCATTCACATTAATGAAGATTCCCGGTTCAGGATTAATTAAATTGTTAGAGCCTTTATAACTACCTGTAATTTTCCCGGTAATGTTATTGATTATAGTAACAGCCTCAGTATTCTCAAGCACAGTAACATTGTTCTGAAAAATAGTGTTGTTATAAAGAAACAGATTTTTTGCATAGTTTATTACAACTCCTGAAACAGAATTATCGTATAATAAATTATAGGTAATATAAATATTTGTATTAATTCCGGGTACATTTTTATTTTCCTGAACCAGAATAGCCTGATTGGTATTTTTGATTAACAAATTCCTTCTTATATAAATATTGTCTGACATGCCTGTGATCTCAATCCCCGTTTTGTTATTAACAAGTCTATTTTGTTGAATAACTACGTTATAAGTTTTGAAGTCGATACAAATACCGAAATAATTGTTTTCGCTTACATTGTTTTCCAGTATCAGGTTTTTTACTCCTGTTGAATTGATTCCGATGTAGTTGTTGTAAACCCTCGAACTGACTATTTCAATGTTTTTTCCGTCTCCTTCAATACCATACTGATTGTTTTTGTATGCCAGACAATGATATACTTTTGAATTGTCGAATGCAGAAATACCATTAGCATCAATGTTATTGTAAACACAACAATTCATTATCAGAGTTCCAGGAGCAGCTTTTATGCCATGTCTGCCTTTTACATTATCATGGGAAACACAGTTATATAATTCAGCATTACGGATTACCTTGCGGTCAAGGGTATCTTCCCGGTATTTAAGATATATACCGGCATTATCAGTGCAGTTATACGTTTCGCAATCAAATATACGAGTGTGAAAAGAATGTCGCTCAATCTGAATTCCCTTGCTTGTATGAACCACAAAAGAATATATATCCACATAATTGGCCCCGTTAAATGCAATTCCCACCATGATTCCTGATTTTTCAAAATTCAGTTTTGAGCCGTCAAGTACAGGCCTGCCACCGTTTCCATAGACGCCGATTACAATGTGGTTTTCAGCTGTGCCACCGGGTCCGGGAATATATATTTCATCATAATATGTTGTTCCGCGTTTTTGTAAATAACAATATCCGGGCTTGAAGTTTGTCACTGATTTCCACGAATTAAATGGCCGGCTCCGCAAACCAGTTCCATTTATATTCCGGCTTGGGTCAATAAAAACACATTTTGATGAATCAACAACTCTTATTACAGCGGTATCTATATCATACCAATAACCATCTGATGTCTTAATCAGCAACTGATAAACAGCCGGTGTAATTTTGGTTGTTTCAACATATATTTCTCCGTTAAGGGCATTAATTGCAAAAGACTCTTTTGTATTGCCTCCGTATATACTATATTGTACTGATTTTTCGGGATTATAGTCAAAGTAATAATAGAATTTTCCGCATATATCACCCTGTTCAGCATTATTAGGAACAATAAATTCCTGTTTGTAGGATATATCAGTTGCTTTTTCCTGACTAAAAGAAACACTAAAATTAAGATATAAAAAATAACAAATGATTGATAATGAAAGGATATGGGATGAAAATACTCTTTTGGTCATATAATTTGAATAGGAAATCCAAAAATAGGACAATTCAATGTATATAAAAAGGCATAAATAAAAGAAATGTTTTTTTAAAATTATTTAAGATTTACGTAAGTTCCTTTTAATACAGAATAATAAAATAATGGTCATTAAGAAGAGAAATGCCCGGCTCACTTAACCTTACAATGATGTAAAAAGCTTGACAGTTATTCCAATATAATCTTTTTACAAAGAGTTTTGGTAGCATGCTCAAGAAAAAGCATGTATATTCCCTGAGGAAGATGTGACAGATTTAATGTACTGAAATCATTGTTCATAATATTCAGGATAGTTGAATATACGATTTTTCCTGAAAGATCAGTAATTCTTATATTACTGTCTGTAAATGGTTTGTTATGGCCAGCTTTGATATTAACAATCCCTCTGGATGGATTAGGAAATATCTGCAAAGCCATTTCATCTTCAGAAGAAATGATATCATCCAGAAGTGACTGTGTTGATTTTTCATGCTCAAAGGAACCAATATCAGGCGCCCCGCCAATGGGAATACTGGTACCTTTCATGTCATGAAGAATTCCCAGATATTTCCCGGCATCGATAGCAGGAGAAAATTTCTGAACCTGAAAGTTATTGTTAAGGGGGTCAATAAACAAAGGATCGGCAGTGTAGGAATTTAAATCCATCCCGGTAACCTCTGAGTATTCTGATAGGGATGAAAATGTTTTATTACCGATTTTAATAAAGCCAACCTGTTCGGGGTAAAATATATTATTGTCTGACACCATTTTATCAAACTGGTCATTTATAGCAATGCTTCCGGTGGTTGAAAGATAAAAAATATTATTGTACAGGCTGATATTTGAATAAGAATTGGATATTCCATACTGGTTATCATAGAAAACGTTGTTATATGCATTCAGATCTGATAAATAACTGTTGACATGAATTGCCGTAACGTTGGCTTTGAAGATGTTGTAATAAATTTCATTTATCTGGGCATACGAAAATATAGCGTCAGTAGTGTTCAGAAATGTATTATACCTTGATATCAGCAGTTTTCCGTCTATTGCTCTGATTCCGTTCTGTGCGCCTTCAATGATACAGTTTTCAACAATATTACTGTCCGAATTTTCTCCGAAGATATAAATACAACTTAGTGCATTTTCAGCCTTAATATTCAGGTCTTTTATGGTTACTTTCTCTTTATTAAACATCCTGATAACATAGTCGCTCGTGCTGCTTATAATTTGCGGCATTTCTCCTGTTCCATACGAACCAATAATAACATGACTTGCCAATATGTTGATTTTATCTTCTGATGCAGTTGTACCTTTTCTCTGAAGATAGGAAGCTCCCTGGACCCATTTTACCTCATTCCATGAAGAATAAGGATGAGAAAGGGAACCATCGCGTGCATTGTCAGTTTTATTTGTTGGGTCGATATAAAAAACCAAGGCCGATGGAATTATCACAATCCTGATTGTTGCCGAGGCAGAAAGCGGAGGATTAGCATTGTCTGTGGTCTGAACAGTAAGTTCAACAGATGAACTGTATGAAAAATCGATAAGCTGGGGTTTATCAACTAACAGCTCACCTGAAACAGGATTTAAAGAAAAAATTTCCAGCGGATTCCCTGCAACTATTTTATAGGTAATGGATTGTTCTTTATCGTTGTCATAAGCATTAATAAAACCTAACGAATACGGTACATTTGAGATATTTTCCTGTTGTAGTGCAAATTCCTGATTATCTATTACAGGCTGTCTGTTAATAACAACATTAGTGTCAGGAGCAGGAGGATTTTGTGAAGATGTCTCAGGATTATATTCGAAAGCGCCTATATCAGGCAGACCAGAAATCGGATTACCATCAAAATCATTCTGAAGTCCGAGATTTTTACCTTTGTTTATAAGGCTGACAGCATTGCTTGTAAGCCGGAAATTAAAATTACCAAAATCAATAAAAGACTTTGAATCAGGATTGATTATATTATATGAATTATTGACTGCGCCTGATATTCCAGTAAAGATATTGTTATAGAATTCACAGGAAGAGGTATTGGCTCCTATATTAAACTTATTAATTACAGTATTATTATAAACATAAACACCTTCAGCATCTGAAATGGTAATACCATCAGAAACGTTACCATAAACAACGTTATACAATATGGATATATTGGTCTCAGGTCCCGGTGCGGCTGAATGCCGGGTAACGCTAATGCCGGTTTCTTTATTATTTGCCACTAAGTTGCGCTGAACAATTATTTCGGATGATCCCCCGCATATATCAATACCGTATGTATTTCTCGCTGAGATATTATCTTCAACAACTGAATTGGAGGTATAATAATCAATTCCAATGCCATAATAATTGTTCTCTGTAATGTTGTTTTTAAATCTGACATTGGAGGAATTATTGGCATATACACCTGCGTAAGTATATTCAGCAAGGCTGTTGATTATATTGACATTATATCCGTCGGCTTCAAGACCGTATTGTTTGTTATGATGCGAATAACAATGGTCAATGGTTGAATTATTAAAAGATGATATCCCGTTCCCTCCATTGTTATACACCAGGCAGTTCTTCAACAGTGTGCCCGGATTAGCCTTTATTCCGTGATATTCGCCATTGTCGTGTGAAACGCAGTTATATACCTCATTATATCTAATAATAGCCCTGTCTGCCGCCGTTTCCTGGTATTTTAGATATATACCGGCATTATCATGGCAGTTATAAACATCAAGATCAAACAGCCTGATGTGATCGCATGTGCGTTCAACTTTAATTCCTTTGCTTGAATGAATTACAAATGAACTTATATTAACGTAGCTGACGCCTTTTGTAGTGCTTCCTATCCATATACCAGCCATGGTAGCATCAAGCCGGGTACCGTCGAGTACCGGTCGTTGCCCCGAGCCATAAGCGCCAACATATATCTGATTCTCTGAAGTGCCACCTGGCCCTGGAATATTAATTTCACTTTCACTAAAGGTGGTGTTTCTCTTCTGAAAATAGGCAAAACCTGCTTTAAAACTGCTGACTGAATTCCATGTATTATAAGGGTTAATTCTGGCGCCATTGCCATTGGTTGATGCTGAAGGGTCAACAAAAACACATTTACTGGCGCTTATCACAACTATTTTAGCTGTGTCAACATCAGTAAAGTTTTTATCATAACTGGTTATCTGAATATTGTATTGGCCTGCCTTAAGATTACTTTTGTCATTAATTTTAATCTCTCCTGTTGTTTCATCAATTTTAAAAATGCCCGCTGTATTGCCTCCGGTAATTTTAAACTGAATTTTATCGGCAGGCTTATAAGTAAAATAACTGTAAAACTTTCCGCAATCGTCATTATTCTCAGCATTTTCGGGAATAAAAAACAACTGAGAATAGCTCATGTCTTTCATCTCCGATGTCTGGGCATTTGTGGCCCATCCGCTTAAAAAAACCAACATCCACACGTAACGGATAACGGTATTCATTTTCATCCTCATTGGTTAATGTATTTATGTTCTGTTTAATGTTTTTTGACGAACGTATATTTTTCGTTGACGAATGAATAAACTTATTATTTGTATATACGTATTTTTTTGATTATTGTTGTTTACGTTTTGATGATATATATCACCTGAAGCATTTTAAATCACGATTAACGTCAACTTGTCGAGGTAATAAGGAAGAAAAATAATTATAATAAGGTTTACAATATTTAATACGCAGAAAAAAGTAAAATAGTTTTTCTTAATCGATTTGAATTAGAAATTTTTCTGATGCAATAATTGGGTTAAAAATTCAATTCCGGAGGTATGAGAAATGTAGTTATATTGGCGCCGGTCAGTACTTTTATTTTCTAAAAGGCTGATTGGCGGCGAAAAAATGAAAATATTTAATCGGGGAACACGATAATTAAATATTCAGATACCGGTTTACATATGCGGCTACAATATCGTCTCCAATGCGGGTGCTTTGGCATATACTGAAATAGCCTTCATTTTGCGGGCTGAAAATTGCTTTAAAAAGTTCTTCGTTAATTTCTCTGGTATTTTTCCATATTGACTGTCCCCATATTTTATTATCAGGGTCATATCGTTCTGTAAGTTTTTTATATTCAATAAATAACCAATAGAGCTTATATTCAGTCCATTCCCTTTTAAACTTGTATGTATTTGTCCACCACCAGTTCAACAACACATTGGTAAATGTCTTTTTATAAATGCTTTCAATGTATTTAATTAAATCCAGCGCAACTTCAGTAATAAAAATATTGGTGGAAGAACTCATCCCAACTGTGGTCCCTGGGTCAGGTATTTTCAGTACTTTACCTGAAGCTTTCCACCATTCAGTATGCCAAGATTTTGGTTCAATATTAATCCCTGGTTTTCCGTTCTTTATTAAATCATTATACCCGGTTCGTTTAATACATATTACATCAGCATCAAGGCAAAGGTAATATTCCGATTTCATTAAAGTTGAAATATACATTTTCACGATCTGCTGTCTGAGCCAGCCTTTTCTTTTTTTAAATACACTATAATCGCCTGCCGGGATCAGATCTTCTTCGGTCATCACTTCAACTGGAAATTTCAGCTTCAATGCCTTCAACTGCTTAATCATTTTTCCTTTATCGGGAAATGTTATATAAACTTTGTCAATATCTTCAGCAGAAAAGAACTTGTTAAGAGAATTAAATAATAACTGGGATCTTGTAAAATCCCATGGAGCTATAGGAACAATAAAAGAAATTTTATTCATCAGGTATATATGTTTAAATCATTATCATGAAGATTATTGGATAAATTATGATCTTTTTTTGTTTTTTTTCAAAATTTTGTATTCCTGAAGCACTTTCCGGAAAACCTGGTTATTCCTGTAACCCTTCTGATATTTATCGGCACTGGTAATATCATAATCGGTATTTCCCTCAATTAACACAGGCCCATCCTTTGTGATGGCAACATCCCATCCAATCAGCCTGAAAAAAGGCAAACATCTTGCTGCATTTAACACCAATTGTTTTGCTTCCTCAAAGCATGGGATAGTATATCCTTTAAAAACCAAACCGGACAACGGGTGTTGCGCATAATAATCACCGCCTGCCACACTCATTGAGGTGGATGCTTTTTCAAACAATTGCCCTGTGTTTTTATCAATACCAATACCACAACCTCCTGATGAAATATTATCGACATAACTATTGCCCAGACCCATTCTCATGTTTGTTGAAATTATCTCGGGTAAACCGTCCTTTGGCCAGAAAGTATCTATTCGGAGTGTATTAATGGAATTCGGGTTAATTTTATTCATGCCCTCATGTTGTATCAGCTTGTCTTCAAAAATAAAATCTAATTTACAACTCAATTCAAAGAGTTTATGTATTTTATCATCATTACCGGTATCTTCTTCTCTGAGCATAAAAATGTTTTTACCCCCATATGATCCTCTGGCACATTTCATAAATACTGCCCCCGTATCTGATATCTCCAGCAGGTTATTTATAAACCGGTTAAAATCTTCAAATGTATCAATGAATAACTGCTTACCTTTAAAATGATACATGTTCTTGTTTTGAAAAGCAAGAAGCCTGGGCAGGGGAAATTGCCATAATTCAAAATATAAATGAAATATAAGTTTATTATCAAGATAATATTCCTGGCTTAAATCATTGAAATAAGCATTCAGGGAATATAAAATTTTATTGTTGACATAATTAAATATGCCGCTGCTGCCCTTTTTATATAGTCCTCTTGAGAAATAATGCACAGGGAATGTTTTGTCTTTGAGAAGTAATAAAAAAATCTCATAAAAAATGATAAATACTGGCTTTCTATCAGAATCACGAAGAATGATGTTGTAAAAGTTGCTGATGTACTGCTTTAGTTTCATATCATTGTATTTTAGTAAAAATGCGCCTGTAAAAATCAATCAGCCTGATACTTTCATGTTCCCATGAAAGCTCGTTAATAACTCTGTTATAACCATATGCTCCCATTTTTGTTCGCAATGCCTCATCATTTAGCAATATCTCAACTTTCTCAGCAAAATCCTTGATATTATTATTTTCAGCATACAGTGATGCCTGTTGGGCTGAGAAACGTCCTTCTTTAAGATTAAACTGTACAATAGGTTTTTTCAGAGCCATATACTCCATGATCTTATTCATAGTTGACAGGTTATTCATCTCAGTAGGT
>JAJUGM010000138.1 GCA_029268165.1 Bacteroidota bacterium | reverse complement strand
CTTAACGAAGCAGCCAGTCAGAAAGAGCGGATGATAAAAGAATCTTTTCTTAATCTTATGTCATCTATTGCAACCTGGGAAAAAAAATATGTGCTTACAGCGCCGCTAGAAGGCAAAGTAAGTTTTAGCCAAATCTGGAATGAAAATCAAAGCGTAAGGGAAGGAGAACTCGTTATGAGTGTAATACCTGAAAATCAGGGAAGAATCATTGGTAAGCTTAAGCTTGGTATGGAAGGTGCAGGCAAAGTAAAAAAAGGTCAGCAGGTAATCATTAAACTTAATAGTTATCCGCATCTTGAGTTTGGTATGCTTAAAGGCAGCGTAGAATCAATTGCTGCTGCTCCCAATGAAACAGCTTACCTGGTGCAGGTTGAACTTGAAGATTCGTTAAGAACAACTTACGGTAAAATGATTCCATTTCAGCAGGAAATGCCCGGAACAGCTGAAATCATTACTGAAGAACTAACTTTATTAACACGAATAGTAAATCCGTTGCGCCATATCTTATACAAACACAAAGCGTTGGGCAGATAAAAGATATCAGGCAACAGACTGAAATAATATATTACACTCTGATTGCATCAGGAGTATAGCGACCTAATGATTAATTGGAGTTAAATATCTTGAAAATCAAAAAAACCCTGTCTTTGCAAACAGGGTTAATTGTGCTTTATGATGTCTGAAAAATTCAAACAGAAATTAAATATACTGATTTAAGATAGTTTCATATAATTCCTGTTTTCCGCTTATTTGTTCAGGTTCACCATTTTTAAGAGCCAGGTTACGCAGGTCTTCAAGTGAAAGTTTACCTTCCTCAAAAGCTTTACCATCTCCGCTGTCGAACGATGCATATCTTTCCTTGCGGAGCTTCAGATAATCTGATTTTGTGAGTACATCATTGGCAACAAGCAGTGCTCTTGCAAAAGCATCCATTCCACTGATGTGAGCTATAAAGATATCTTCAAGGTCGGTAGAATTTCTGCGGGTTTTGGCATCGAAATTTATTCCGCCTGTAGTAAACCCACCTGCCTGAAGAATAACCAGCATGGCTTCAGTTAGTTCGTAAATATTCAGCGGAAACTGGTCAGTATCCCATCCGTTCTGATAATCACCCCGGTTGGCATCGATACTTCCAAGCATACCGGCATCAGCAGCCATTTGCAAATCGTGCTGAAATGTGTGTCCTGCAAGTGTGGCATGGTTAACTTCAATATTCAGTTTAAAATCCTTATCAAGGCCATAGTGACGGAGGAAACCAATAACAGTTTGTGCGTCATAGTCATACTGATGCTTTGAAGGTTCCATAGGCTTGGGTTCAATCAGAAAAGTACCTTTCCAGCCACGTTTACGTGCATAATCGCGTGCCTTTGTAAGAAACATGGCCATGTGGTCGAGTTCGCGTTTGGTATTGGTATTAAGTAGCGACATATATCCTTCGCGGCCTCCCCAGAAAACATAATTTTCGCCACCCAGTTCGATGGTAGCATCAATAGCATTTTTTACCTGTGTGGCGGCCCAGGGAATAACATTGAAATCGGGATTTGTAGCAGCTCCGTTCATGTATCTCTTATGTGAAAAAAGATTTGCTGTGCCCCATAATAATCTCACGCCTGATGCTTTTTGCTTTTCTTTTGCATATTCAATCATGGCCTGAAGCCTCTTTTCAGATTCGGTAATATTATTCGCTTCTTCTACCAGGTCATAATCGTGGAAACAGTAGAAATACAAACCAAGTTTGGTCATGAATTCAAAGGCTGCGTCCATCTTATTTTTACCAATCGTAACCGGGTCATTACCTTCATTCCAGGGGAAGGATTTTGTACCCGGCCCGAAAGGATCACCGCCAGTGCCGCACAAAGTATGCCAGTAAGCCATTGCAAACCTGAAATGATCTTTCATGGTTTTTCCGGCAACTACTTTATTCTCATCGTAAAATTTGAATGCAAGGGGGTTTTTTGATTCACGCCCTTCATACTTTATCTTCCCTATTCCGGGAAAATATTCTTTACTTCCAATGACTACGTTCATAATATTAAAATTAGTTTATTAAATATTTAAAGGAAATACATTTTATGAGCTGATAATTTTGTTAAGCTGTAATTTCCACCGATGGTATGCTTCTTTTACCGAAGATGAAATAACATTGTCAGGAGTAATAACATTCAGCTTTTTAAGATTCTGGAATGCATTCTCAAATGATTTGTAAATTCCGGCTCCAACACCTGATGCCAGTGCAGCACCTTGTGAACCATCTGTGTCATAAAGTTCTATTGTGGCTCCGGTGAGAGATGACAGGGTCTCCCTGAAAATCGGACTCAGAAACATATTGGCATTACCTGCCCTTATGACTGTTGGTTTAATGCCAATTGACTCCATTACTTCAATACCATAATTAAATGAAAATACTATGCCTTCCTGCGCAGCTCTTAAGACATGAGCCTTATTATGGACATTAAAGTTTAGTCCTGAAATAATACAACCGGTATCTTTGTTTCCGAGCATTCTTTCAGCGCCATTTCCGAACGGAAGGATAACCAGTCCTTCTGAGCCAACAGGTATCTGCGATGCAAGCATATTCATCTGATTGTAATCGAGCATGCCTGTAAGGGTCTTCCTTAACCATGAGTTTAAAATTCCTGTTCCGTTTACGCATAACAGAATGCCCAAACGAGTTTGGTTAGTGGTGTAATTAACATGAGCAAATGTATTAACACGCGACTGCGGATCATATTTAACCACATCGCTTACTCCATAAACAACACCTGATGTACCTGCAGTGGCGGCTATTTCACCCGGGTTAAGCACGTTTAATGAAAAGGCATTATTGGGCTGGTCACCTGCCCTGTATGCAACTGGTGTTCCTTTTTTAAGGCCAAGCTCATCAGCTGCCTCCTGTGTAACTGAACCCTGAACGGCAAAAGTAGGCACTATTTCAGGAATTAATTGATTATCAATATCATATTCCTGAAGTATTGTTTCAGAAATCTTATTTTGCTGAAAGTCCCAGAATATTCCCTCAGATAAACCCGAAATCGTAGTTTTTACTTCACCGGTTAATTTCATGGCAATATAATCGCCTGGTAACATTATTTTATAAATCTTTCGGTAAATATCAGGCTCATTATCTCTGACCCATTTTAATTTTGAGGCTGTAAAATTACCTGGGGAATTAAGCATGTGGGTCAGGCATTTTTCAGGCCCGATATGGGTAAATGCTGCGTTGCCAATTTCTACAGCGCGGCTGTCACACCAGATAATGGAAGGTCTCAGAATTTTCCTGTCCTTGTCAATAACAACCAATCCATGCATTTGATAAGAAATACCGATACTTTTTATGGCAGCGGTATCTATACCTGCCTGATTTATTATTTCAGCCAAAGCAAGCTTAAGGTAGGTCCACCAGTCATTGGGATCTTGTTCAGCCCATCCGGTTCTGGAAGCCATAATTGGCATTTCCTGTTTGGGCTGAAATACTGATGCAACACATTTGCCGGTTTCTGCGTCAAGCAGGCTGGCTTTTATTGAAGAGCTTCCAACATCAAAACCTAAAAGATACATAGATATAAGTATTTAATTCATAAAATAAAAGATGTATTTTCTTTTTTAAGGTCTAAATATTTTTCATAGCTAAATGTATGCAAAAGGGCTGGTTTATGAGAAACCCCGTTTTGCCTTTCATTAAGTGGAATGATATATGGCAGTCGCTGAATTTTTTTTCTGAAATTGCGGTTATCAAAACTCAATCCAAGAATTGCCTCATAAAGGCGATGTAACTGATTCAGTGTGAATTTTTCAGGCAAGAGTTTAAAGCACAGCGGTTCAGTCAGTAATTCTCTTTTCAGAGTATTAAGGCCTTCTTCAACTATCCTGTTATGGTCAAAAATCAATGCAGGCACAGAAGAACACGAGTACCAACGGGCATTATAAGCTATGGATAAATCTGTGGGAATACTTAAATCGATTTTAACCAGAGAATAATATGCAATGGTAACAACGCGTTCGATTTTTAAGCCCGTTCTTGCCTCAAGCCATTCTAAGTCTGAATACGGAGCAAGGCGGTCAGGATCATCAAAGATTCCAAATTGTTTAAGATAAATATCCTGTAAACCGGTAAATTCAGTAAGTATTCTTTGAGCGGCAGCATTAAGCATTTCTCCGCTTATAATAAGGTCACCGGGTAATTTTAGTTTTCCGGATTGACTTTGTTCATTAATCGCATCTCTGTTAATCAGCAATATTTTAAGCTCATGCCCGTTAAAGCCAAATACTACACAGTCAACTGACAAATGAGGATTAAAATTGCCCGGCATGATATAAGTATTTTTAGTCAAATATATAAACAAATTCCTTTAATAACAAACTTAACGTAAAAAATACGTAAAGTTTTCAGCAAATGTTCCAGCAGCTAATCGGTAAAATAGTCAGGTATTGATAATCAGTAATCTCGCATTTTATCACGGGTATCTGTCATTCAACATCTAATGTCATCGGCCCATATTCAACCTGTCATGTATTCTTTTTTCGGCTTGTTTTTTCCTGAATCATTTTCAACTTCATCTCTAATTCCTCAATACGCTGATTGAGCATTTCTTCACGGGAAGCTGCTTCCTCGGCATACTTAATCAGTTCATCTTCGCGTCTTGCTGCCTCTTCCTGTGTAGCTTTCATTTCCTCAAGATTCTGCCTAAGTTCTTCCTCTCTCTCTCTCAATTCTATAGCCTGTCTGTTTGCTTTTTCAATCAGTTTCCGAAGTTTATTATTTGACTTAACGCTGGCAATCATGGATGCAAATGTTTCACAAATTTTTTCAATAAAGGCTATTTTATAACCTTTTAGTTTTCTAAAGGATGCTATTTCAATAACCCCTACAACTAATTCATGAACCTTAAGCGGAAAAAGTAACAAATATTTTAGTTGTTCCTGTCCCAATCCTGAGCGCAATATTGCATAACCGGGAGGGAGATCATTAATTTCAATAAACTGTTTTTCTTTAAAGCATGTGCCTACATATCCTTCACCAGGGATGAACTTCTCATTAAGCCTTTCAATATTAAACGCATAATGAGCGACAAGTTCAAGAAATACATTATTTTCATCATCATCGTTAAGCAAAAATACACCCCCCTGCTGTGCTTCGACATATTCTATAAGTTTATTAATGACCAAACCACTGAATTGATTAATATCTTCTTTATTACGGCTAAATATATCGGAAAATAATCCTATTCCCTGATTAAACCATAATAATTCCTGCTGGTCACGCTCCCTGAGTTTTAATTCCTGTTTCTGTAAAACAATTTCCTCTTTTTGTTTTTCAAGTTTTTCCCTTGCAAGCTCAAGTTCATGGGTACTTTCCTTTACTCTTTCTTCCAGCAACAATTTTTGCTTGTGTTCTGCATTCATTCTGTATCGGATTCCGTAAACAACAAGTAATACTATTGCAGTAATCATAAAAAGTTTAAACCAGATGGTTGCTACCAGCGGCGGCTTAATTCTGATTTTCACCGAAACCCCCTTTTCATTCCAAATTCCATCGCTATTTGAAGCTTGCACCCTGAACCGGTATTTTTTATATGGCAAACTTGTATATGATGCATATCGCCGGGTTCCTGACTCAATCCATTGCTTGTCATAACCTTCAAGTTTATATCTGTATCTGTTCTGGGAAGGATTGGCATAATGCAGTGCGGCAAAATAAATGGTGAAATTATTCTGTTTGTGGTTCAGGATAATTTCATCAGCCTCAGCAATATGTTTCTGTATAGGCGATTTATTACCAGGCAATACGGAAACATTTTTAACCTGAAGGTCGGTTAATACAATCTGAGGGGCAATGGTATCAAGCTGAATCTTTTCAGGAAAGAAACTGTTAAATCCAAAGTAACCGCCAAAAAATATTTCTCCGTTAATGCCTTTATAATAGGCTCCGCCATTAAATTCACTACTTTGCAGACCATCTTCAATAGTATATTGTTTCAGAAACAGTGTTTCAGGATTAAATTGAATTATACCATTATTGGTACTCATCCATAAATTAGCATTATTATCCTCGAAAATTCCATAAATAACAGCATTCGACAATTCTTTAATATGGGTAAAATGGGTGAATTGTTTGTTTTTCCTGTCAAATTTATCCAGACCGCCTGAAAATGTCCCAACCCATAATATGCCATTTCTGTCTTCATAAAAAGTCAGAATTTCATTAATAATTACACTATTTTTATTTTTATCATCATGCACATAATGAATAAAACCATCTGTTTCAGGATTATACTGATTGATTCCATAATCAGTGGCCACCCAAATTGTGCCTTCCTTATCTCCGTATATATAATATGCCGTATTGTTATTCAGACTATTCGGATTTTTTTCATCCGGGAAATAACGTTTGATGGTTTCCGTTTCCAGATGCATCCGGTTTAAGCCCTTATCAGTGCCAATCCAAAGATAACATTCACCATCAAAATATAAGGAATAAATCAGATCACTTGTAAGTGAATTGATATCCTGTGGATTATGCCTGTAAACGATATACTTATATGGCTTCCGGTTTTCATCGAGCAGTATTTTGTTTAACCCTCCGTCATCTGTTCCTATCCAGATAACCCCATCAGGATTTTCCTTAATAACACGCACTTTATTGCTTGACAGGCTGTTGGTATTATTTGCTTCATGCTTTATCCGGAAATATTTATTATTTACCCTATCCAGCACATGCACACCATCGAGTTTTGATCCCACCCATAATACGCCAAGTCTGTCCTGGTAAATCGCATAAATGCTTTTGAATGAAATGTTTTCCTTTGGCAGGTAATCATATAAACTGAATTTCTCTTTTTTGGGATTATACTTATCTAATCCGTAAGTCCCTACCCAGATTATACCTGTTCTGTCTCTGAATAAGCATAATACTTCATTATGCCCGATACTGTTCGGATTATTGTAATCAAGCGTATGAGAAATTACTCTGTTCTCATCCGGAATATATACATCAAGTCCGCCACCAAAAGTAGCAACCCATATATTACCATTATCATCTTCAAGCAGGTCTTTAATTTCATATAACGAAAGGGCAGCCTGCTGATTTAAACGGATGAAAGATTCACTGCCAGGCTCTTTTTTAACAAGGCCTTCTTTTGTACCTACCCACAGGTTACCTTTACTGTCTGTTAAAAGGCATGTAACGGCATTATCAGGTATCGTAGCCGGGTCAGAGGGATTGTATGAGTAATATATAATCTGGTTATTGGCGGAATCTATTCTGACCAAACCATTACTGGTAGCCACCCATAAAATGTTATCCGGTCCGGAAAGGATATCATTTATTTCAACGCCTTCAAAAACAGCCTTTTGCTCTGTTCCTATTCTGAATGCTTTACAATGATTAGTCCGGGCGTCTATAACCAATAATCCATTATTTGTTCCAATCCACAGTTTTCCGTTTACGGCTTTTTTTATACAATTCACAATATTGCCCGGAACTGAATCTGAGTCCTTATCCTCTGTTTTGAAATGAATAAATATGTTTTTTTTGCGGTCGTATCTGTTTAATCCGCCTCCATTGGTACCAACCCAGATATTTCCGTATTCATCTTCCTCAACACATTTAATTTTTGATGAGCTGATTGCATGCGGATTATTTATGTCCTGTTTAAATACTTCAAACACATAACCGTCATATTTATTAAGCCCGTCTTCTGTACCAATCCATAAAAAGCCACGCGAATCCTGTAGGATACAGTTAGGCGTTGTCTGTGATAATCCATCGCGTACTGAAATATTATCGAATTTAAAATGAACTGCTTGCTGGCAATTGATTCCTGAAATAGGCAAAAACAGAAAGCAAGTTATAAGAATATTTTTAATGGGCAAAAAATAAAAATTCATAAATATGAAAATTGCTTGATAAAGTTAAAACTAAAATATTTATTTATGAATTAATCTGAATAGCGTTATTTTTTTTTCACAATATAAAAAATATTATTTTGTCGTTTATCAACAAATTTTAAACTTTCGTCAATATTTTAATTTATTCAGATTTTATTAAACTGCTGAATATGTATTCAATAAGTAAAGGAAAATGAGAATATTATAAATAATATGACTAAAATCATCATGTATATTTATACAAAATGTTAATAATTAATCATATAATAAAGGAATACAATTTCAATTTTATTCGTATAATTGATTGATATACTAATAAATCCTAAACTACTTCGATTAACTTGCAACTATGAAAAAACTGCTGCAACAAATTGTGCAAAAAGCTGCATATTATTTCCTTTTTCCCGGCTTTAAAAATTTATTGTTTCTGGTTTGTATCTTGTTACCGGT
>JAJUGM010000137.1 GCA_029268165.1 Bacteroidota bacterium | reverse complement strand
ATTTTTCTAATGCAATAATTGGGATAATCCTTTGCCCAGGTTTTATAAAGAATTTTTACCCGTTTCACTTTTGTTACTTATCAGATTTACATATTATCTTCACACAAATTTATTTTGTGCATGAGCATCGGGATTACTGAAACTTTTCATGTTGCTGATGATTCAGGTTGCCTTTCTGCTGAATTTATGCTGACCAAAAGAAGATCGGGTATTCCTCTTATTGATGTACGTTCACCCGCTGAATATCACAAAGGCCATATACCAGGCGCTCAGAATATTCCATTATTATCGGATGACGAAAGAGCTATTGTCGGCACTGTTTATATTCAAAACGGAAAAGAAAAAGCTGTCAAAAAAGGGCTTGAGATTATTGGCCCGAAACTTGCTTTATTATCCGAACAAGGCCTTAATCTGGCCAGAAACAATGAGATTATTGTATATTGCTGGCGCGGTGGGATGCGAAGTGCAAGCCTTGCATGGCTCTTTCGTTTGTCGGGACTAACAGCTTATACTATCCAGGGAGGTTATAAAGCCTATAGAAGATTTGTGCATGAATACCTTTCAAGCGACTTTCATTTTGTTGTTATCGGCGGAATGACCGGATCAGGTAAAACTGAAATTCTCAAAGAAATTAAGAAATTGGGGTATCCTGCTGTCAACCTTGAGGAACTTGCTTCTCATAAAGGTTCAGTATTTGGCCACATAGGGGAGCCTCCGCAACCTACTACCCAGCAGTTTGAAAACAACCTTTTCGATGAAATCATAAAATATCCGATTCATCAACCGGTTTTTATCGAAGATGAAAGCATAGCTATCGGCTCTGTTTTTATTCCAAAAAGTTTTCATCGAAGCATGTCTAAAGGCATATTGATTAATCTTGTTGTGCCTTTTGAACAGAGAGTGCAAAATCTGGTAACTTTATACGGAGGCGCCAATAAAGAACTACTTATTCATGCCTTAAAAAAAATTGAGAAACGTTTAGGATATAAAGAGACCCGGGATGCCATAAATTATATTTCTGAAGGCAATATTTCCGATGCAGTAAGTATCGTGCTAAAATACTATGATAAGATTTATACAAGGACAATGCTTGCGCAGCATTTGGATGGAAAAACTATAAATTTTAAAACTGAAGGGAATACAGCTTATGATAAAGCCGTCAATCTCATCAATTATTTAAAAATAAACAAAAAAATATAAATGGAACAGATTCGTCTTACACAATTTAGCCCCGGTGCAGGATGTGGCTGCAAAATATCACCTGCTGAACTTGAAAAAATTCTTGCTCACAGTAATAGCAGGCCTTTTTTCAGTAATCTGTTGGTCGGGCATGACAGCCGGGACGATGCAGCCGTATTTGATATTGGTGATAATGATGCAATTATCAGCACTACAGATTTTTTTACACCTATTGTCGATGACCCTTTTGATTTCGGTAGAATCGCAGCCGCCAATGCGCTAAGCGATATTTATGCCATGGGAGGTACCCCATTGATGGCTATTTCCATACTGGGCTGGCCGGTTGAAAAACTTCCGGCTGACATGGCTGCTGTAGTGATTAATGGTGCAATTGAAATATGCAGTGAAGCAGCAATACCTCTTGCAGGAGGCCATAGCATTGCCATTTCCGATCCTGTTTTTGGACTTGCAGTAACCGGAATTATTAACCCCTCTTTTATCAAACGTAATAACACGGCAACAGAAGGTTGCCAGCTTTATCTTTCAAAACCCCTGGGCGTGGGTATTTTTTCAACTGCTGCCAAGAAAGGCATTCTTGCTGAAGAAGATTACAGAATTGCTGTTCATTGGATGACAATGCTCAACCACATTGGCACCGAACTGGGCCGGATGAAGGAAGTAAAAGCTATGACCGATGTTACCGGCTTTGGTTTACTGGGTCATTTACTTGAAATATGCAAGGGAAGTTACCTTACTGCAATAATTAATGCATCTGCTGTGCCTGTGCTGGACAATCTCAGCTATTATATCAAAAATAACTGTATTCCCGGAGGAACTTACCGCAACTGGAAAAGCTATGGGTCGCATATTGTAAACGCTGATGAGTACCAGAAGCTGGTGATGGCCGACCCCCAGACAAGTGGTGGCTTGCTTGTAGCCGTAGATACAAATACAGATAACCTATTTAAAGAAATTTGTGATAAATTTAACCTTGTTAACATAGGTTATCTGGAAAAACCATCAGATGGAAAACCAGTAATTATCATTAAATAATAGTTCATAACTTTAATCATTAATACTTCAATATATGAAACGCATAAACCTGTTTGTTTTTATAATAGTTTTATCTGGCTGTAAAAAAATTGACCAGTTTCCTTTTAGAGAAATCATGCAGATAGAAGTTACAAGCGTTAATACTGAAAAGCCACATTGCACGCTTTTACCCTATGCCGATGCTGAATCTGCTCTAAGGGATAATCCTAAAGAAAGCCCATATTTCATATCCCTTAACGGAATGTGGAAATTCAAATGGGTATCAAATCCTTCACAACGCCCTGCAGGTTTTTATCTGAAGCGATACAATACTGCAAAATGGGATAAAATTGAGGTGCCATCGGACTGGCAAATGAAAGGGTATGATTATCCTATTTACGTCAATATTCGTTATCCCTGGAACGAGCCATATCCGCAGGTTCCTATGAATTACAATCCGGTGGGTTCATACCGAAGGACATTCAATATCCCCCGCGAATGGAAAAACAGAGAAATAATGCTTCACTTTGGTGGCGTTAATTCGGCTTTTTATGTCTGGATAAATGGTCATTATGTTGGTTATAGCGAAGACAGCAAAACCCCGGCCGAATTTAACATTACCAGATTGGTCAGGCCGGGGAAAAATCTTATTGCTGTGCAGGTATTCCGCTGGTGCGATGCAAGCTACCTCGAAGACCAGGATTTTTTCAGGCTCAGCGGCATTGAGCGCGATGTGTTTGTTTATGCTGTACCGAAAATACATGTAAGAGACTTTTTCATAAAAGCGTCATTGGATAGTGCATACAAAAACGGTGTATATCACATAAACTATTCTGTAGTAAACTATGATACAGCAAATTCATTGACTTGTGAAACAGAAATTGTATTGGTTGATTCAACAAAGAGAGATGTTTTAACATCAGGCCGTCAGAAAATATCGCTTGCACCGGGTGAGGAAAAATCATTTGACTTTTCGTCTGTTATTGATAACCCTTTAAAATGGACTGCCGAAACTCCCAATCTTTATACCACACTGATTAAAGTTTTTTCTCCTGACAACCAATTGCTTGAAGTACTATCAGCACAAACAGGTTTCAGGTCAGTGGAGATTAAAGACGGACTGCTTCTGCTTAACGGCAGAAAAATTACACTGAAGGGCGTAAACCGTCACGAGCATGATCCGTTGACCGGCCATGTTATCAGCGAAGAGTCAATGATAAATGATATCAGATTAATGAAAAAACTTAATATCAATGCTGTGCGCACATGTCATTACCCCGATCATCCTTTGTGGTATAAATTGTGTAATAAATATGGCCTTTACCTCATTGATGAAGCCAATATAGAATCGCATGGAATGGGATATGACTCAAGTACAACCTTGGCCACTAAACCCGAATGGCTGAATGCACATATTGACCGGACACGCCGGATGGTGGAACGCGATAAGAACCATCCTTCAGTAATTATTTGGTCGCTGGGAAATGAAGCAGGGAACGGAGCAAACTTCAGGGCTACTTATTCATGGATTAAGAATCGCGATAATACGCGTCCGGTCCAATATGAAAGGGCCGAACTGGATGCAAATACTGATATATTTTGTCCTATGTATGCAGGCATTGACTTTATTGAGAAATACGCACAACAACCACAGACCAGGCCGCTTATTATGTGCGAATACATGCATGCTATGGGCAACAGCGAAGGCAATTTTAAAGATTACTGGGATGTCATAGATAAATATGACCAGTTGCAGGGAGGTTTTATATGGGACTGGGTCGACCAGGGAATTCAATGCAAAACTGGTGAAGGGAAAATATATTATTGCTATGGAGGTGATTTTGGGCCTGATACGGTGCCATCTGATCGTAATTTCTGTTGCAATGGCCTTGTTCAGCCTGATCGGCGGCTGAATCCTCATGCTTACGAAGTGCAAAAAGTTTATCAGTTTATTAAGACTTTCCCTATTGACCTGAATAAGGGATTGCTGAAAATAGTTAATCATTATGATTTCCTCGACCTTTCTGTTTTCATGCTTAACTGGGAGTTAACTGCCGATGGTAAATCTGTTGCTCATGGTTTTACTGATCTGCCTCCTGTCAATCCTGGAAATACTTATATTATCCAGCTTGACCTGCCGGCAATTGAGCGACTCCAGGGAACAGAGTACTTTTTAAATATCAGCTATTGTTTAAGAGAATCATTCTCTTTGCTTGGAAAAGGACAGGAATTGGCCTGGGAGCAATTTGTTATGCCAGGTTTTATTAAACCCCCAGCAGTCAATGTTAATGAAATGCCTGACCTCAATGTTTCAGAAGACAATGAAATTATCACCGTGACAGCAGGAGATATAAAATATAAACTCAGTAAAAAATCAGGACTTTTAATTTCGATGCAACAAAATAATTTTGAATACATAGTGAAACCTCCGGAACCTGATTTCTGGAGAATACCTACTGACAATGACTTTGGTAACGGAATGCCGCAACGCTGCGCTGTATGGAAAAATGCTGGTAAGAACCGTACGCTGAAATCAATCAGCACAAAGAGAATCTCTTCAGCAAATGTCAATGTCAGATCGGAATTTTTGCTTTCCGACGTAAAGGCTTTTTATTCAATTGAATATATGTTTTATGGTTCAGGTGATCTTATTATTTCAAACACTTTTGTACCTACTGATAAAAGTTTTGCTGAAATTCCGCGAATGGGAATGCAAATGAGGTTACCTGAAAGTTTTAATTATATTACATGGTTTGGCCGCGGACCGTTTGAAAATTATGAAGACAGAAAATACGCAGCTCACGTAGGTTTATATTCATCAACAGTTGATAGCTTAAATTATGAATATATCAGGCCACAGGAAACAGGATACCGCACTGATATCAGGTGGCTGGCTGTTACCAACGGAAAAGAAAACGGGCTTCTGGTGACAGGTATGCCTTTACTATGTTTCGGTGCAAATCATTACTCGACTGATGATTTTGAGAACGGGCCTGTCAAAGAGCAAAAACATATAATTGATATCAGAAAATATCCCTGGACAACGTTAAATATTGATTTTAAACAGATGGGAGTTGGGGGCGATAATTCATGGGGCGCATTGCCTCATCAGCAATATCTGCTTCCGGTGCAGCCATATAGTTATACAATTAGAATAAGACCTTATGACATGAGAAAACAGAATCCGGAAATCTTAAAAAATCAATATTTTAATGTTAACAAGTGAAAATTATTAATATGTCCTCATATATTGCTAAAAAACAATACATAATATATTCAAATCAGCAACATGTGATCATGAAATCTTTCGTGAATATCATGCCTTTAAAAAACTTTTATTATGATAAAACCCACATGATATTTTAATCATACTGCCTGTTGTTAAGGCGAGCAAAAATAATTACTCACATAGCTCACTGGATCGCTTCGCTAAATTATCATGTGGGTTCCATACAACTGTATAAAATAAAAAATAAACGGATGAAGAAAATAGGAGGACTGATATTTATAATTGTCCTTGCATCAGGATGCTTGGAATATACAATAACAACCAGGATCATGTCTGATGGGACAGTCGAAAGGATAATCATGATCGAGGGAGACTCAGCTTCAATTTTCAAAGGGTCTATACCCGTTCCGGCTGATTCCAGTTGGGACATTACCAGCGGTTTTAAAAGTCAAAATGAAGCAGATTCCCCTGAAAAGAAAACATACTTTTATAAGGCCAGAAAAGTTTATAGGAATTACAAAGCGCTAAATGAAGAAATTAACGCCGATTCATTGGAAACCAATAAAATTAGACGACATGTAAACATAGAAAAACGATTTCACTGGTTTTATACATTCTACCGCTATGCTGAAACTTATGAACAAATATTCCCTTTTAATAGTCGACCGCTCGCTGATTATCTTAGTGATGAAGAGGTTGATATAGTTCACGCCAATAATGACGATATTTTTTATTCAACCGAACATGATAAGCTTGTAATTATAAAAGACACATCAGACAGGCCTGCTATGTCAACCGAAAATACCATGCGACTGGATGAACTTAAAAAGAAGATAGAAAAGAAATACAACTGCTGGCTGAAATTAAATATCTATGATGCTTTTTTTGAGGCATTAAAAACAGCCCTCATAAAATCCGGGAAACATCAACCAGATGAAATTGAACGCTCCAAGGAAAAGCTTTATGAATTCTATGATAATAATATTGAATCAAATGACCTGTTTTCAGGAAATTTAAGCGCCAGTTTCTTAATTCAATTATCTTCAATATTTTATAGCATTGACAGTACTATGCTGCGTGAAGTAAACCGGTCAGGGTATGACGACTTCGATTTAAAACTGCGTGTTATCTCCGCCGGATTCACTGATTCATTTACCAATAATACCATTATGCCTGGTATTATTATATCAACCAATTCTGTAATGATTAATGGAAACACAGCCACATGGAAACTGGAAGCAGGAAAATTTTTTGAAAAAGATTTTACCATTTGGGTCGAATCAAGAATGGTGAATAAAGGAATAATGATTTTATCAGGTGCGTTGGTGTTATTATTGTTAGCCGGTTTGCTGGTTGGTATTTTCAGAAAAAGGTACCTTAACATATAACTTACAATCCGAAGCATAACTATAATATGAAACATATAGAGAGAATAGGTTATATTACCTGCTTGTTTATTATAACAGCAGCTATTCAGGAGGTTGAGTCGCAATCCTTATCAGATCAGCAATTTAATAAAGATATTCAGGGGGTTGTCTATGCGAGTCTGAATTTTTACAGCAAGCTGTCGGGTGAAAACCTGAAATATTCTGTTTATCTTCCACCCGGTTATTCTCAATCAGATAAGCATTTCCCGGTATTTTACCTGTTGCACGGAATAGGCGGTAATGAAATAAGCTGGTTGAGGGATTATGCAGTTCACCGAAAGGCTGATAGCCTCATAGTTAAAGGCGAAGTTCATCCCTTTATTATTGTTATGCCTGATGGGAGAAGGTCATATTACATCAACGACCAAAATCAGCAATTCCCTTATGAAAATATTTTTATATCTGAATTCATAGCTTTTATTGACAGCACTTATAAAACCATAGCAAACAGGCAGGGCAGGGTAGTAGGAGGTTTTTCAATGGGCGGTTTCGGCGCCCTGGTTCATGGTATGAAACATCCTGATATCTTTTCAGGAGCTGTAGCATTAAGCGCAGCTGTGAGGACTGACAGTATGGTTTACCATGAAAAACCCGCAAAGTACAGTCAGTATCTCAGTGCGGTTTTTGGCGATAGCATCCGGCAATACAACCGTTTAACCCGGCATTGGATTGAAAATAACCCGTTATACATTGTAAGGAATAATCCTGATACACTCAAATCCATACAGTGGTATCTTAGTTGTGGCCTTTCTGATTACCTTTTGCCGGGTAACGAAGCTTTGCATGATTTATTTGCGAGGTATAAAATACCTCATGAATTTCATTTGCAATGTGGTGGGCACGAAAGAGCTTACTGGGAAAGGGCTATAGTCCCGGCTCTTCTGTTTTCAAGCCGAATATTAAAATCTGAATAGGCAGCCCTAATATGCTTTCAATTATTTGCTTAATTATATTAAATTTGATTTAAAATAAAAAAAATCCTTTGACCAACAATTTTCTTTAATCCGCATATTTTTTTAAAATTGCAGGATGAAATTTGCAGAACGAATTAAAACAAATTACGGTTTGCGGGTTTTAAATAAAAAGCTCAGAAACATAATACGGGAGGTTAAAGTTTGCAACATTCGCAATGCCCGGCATGTCGGAATTATTTATAATGCAACCGAATTTGTGAGCTTTGAGATAATAAAGGATTTTGCTAAGGATTTGACCCAGCAGAAAATTAACCTGAGTATTCTGGGCTATGTTGACAGTAAAAAACTGATTGATCATTATTTGTACCGGAAAGGTTTTGATTTTTTCTCTAGAAATGACCTGAACTGGTTTTATAAACCCTCATCTGAAGTGATTGATAAATTTATTCAACAACCTTTTGATATTCTTATTGACCTTAGCCTCGAGTATTATTATCCGGTTAAATATATTGTTGCTTTGTCAAACGCCGGCTTTAAAGTTGGGCGATATTCAAATGATGAAAGTT
>JAJUGM010000136.1 GCA_029268165.1 Bacteroidota bacterium | reverse complement strand
GTAGGGTAAAAGCACCTTCATTCGGTTTATTAGTAAAGCATTAATTATTTGAATTTTTGTTAAACTAAAATTTACCGAGATGAAAAGCTTTAATCTTCCATGGAAAATACCTTTTGTTTTCCTTTTGATGCTGATTATCCTGGTATGTAAGCCATCGGCTAATCAGGCACAGACTGTGAAAAGGCAGTGTATATCAGGTTATGGTCCAGAATCCACAACTGAAAATATTGTCTTGTTACAAACAGCGGGACAGCCGTTTTATACCATGTCTTCTGCTGAAAGCTCACACGGTGTATTACAGGGTTTTCAGCAGCCAGTGGTAACAATCACTGATGTCTTCAAGACAAATGGTGGCTATAGCATAGCCGTTTTTCCCAATCCGGCAACTAATTCAGTAATCGTATTCAGTGACTGCCAGATTAACAAGTCTTTAATTATGGTGACAGACATAGATGGCAGAAAAATGCTCGAAGCAATGCCTGCCCAATTAAATAATTATCAAATCAATAGTGAAAATTGGGAGAACGGCATGTATATAATTTCAATATATGATAACGATCAAGTGGTTTATACCCAGAAATTAATAATTATTAAATAACAGAATTATGAAAAAAATTACAATTGGTTGGTTAATAATTGTATGTTGCGGTTATTTAACCACGGTAAAAGGACAATCAACATTAACAACCGAAGCAACACCATTATACGCTTCATTTAAGTTTACTGATAGTGAGGAAAACAAATCCAATAAGGACTATGCAGGTATCTTTACCGGTGGATATGGCATTGGTTACCGCCTGATTACCAATGGAGGATTCGTGTTGAATGCAGACATTGGTATGCGCAGTGCAGGAGCTACTATGGTTTACGATGACATGAACTATAGCTGGAAATTACAATATGCCAATGCTAAACTTGGAATAGGATATATGCTGTTAAATGAGAAAGTCAGTCCTTATCTGATTGCTTCAGGTTACTTCGGGTATCTGGTGTCGGGGTATCAGACAATTAATAATGAGGATTTTAATATTAAAAAGTCAGATGCAATCAGCTCAACTGATTACGGAATTGTTGTTATGCCGGGAATTCAGATTAATGTATCTGATGAAATATCGGTATATTTTGAATTTAACTACCTGATGGGACTTAAGAATCTGGAGAAAGATGAAAATCAGAAGTCTTCCAATTATGCTTATGGACTAACATTAGGGCTTTCTTTTGCTTTCTAAAATTATGTTAAACTATAAAATCAGGAATTATGAAAAAGTTATATATCTTATGGTTTATTATAGTTGCCTGCATAACAGGCCAGATTAATATTGCACAGCAGGTAGGCGACCTGAAAGGAATATATTACCAGGCGGTTGCTATTGATGAAAACGGTAAAGAAATAGTGGGTATGGATATTGAAGGCAAACCGTTGTATGAAAAAGCAATCGGTGTGCGGTTCACCATAACAAAGGGGCTTGATGGGAATATATTGTATGAAGAAACACATACCGTTACAACAGACAAATATGGATTATTCTCACTGGTCATTGGAATGGGTGATCCTACCGGAAACGGACTATATACCAATCTGTTTGATATTCCCTGGATTGATGCTGACCAGTTTCTGAAGGTAGAAATATCAACAAAAAACGATGGTAATTACAGACTTGTCAGTAATCAGCAATTTATGAGTGTCCCCTACTCTTTTTATACCGACGATATTGCGGATAATGCAATAACAACGGCCAAAGTACTTGATGAAACTCTGATGGCTGAAGATATTTCAGAAGACGCTGTCAGCACCTCTGAAATTATGAACGAAACCATACTGGCCGAAGATATTGCAACAGGAGCCGTAACATCAGATGAAATACTTGATAAAACGGTTGCCAATGATGATATAGCCGATAGTACCATTGATCTGGAAATGAAGGTTGATGGTATACTGCCCGTTGCCAATGGCGGGATGGGAAATGCCATGCTAACAAAAGACAATATACTGGTCGGTAATGGTTCTGAACCTATAAAAGCAAAAGTGCTTACTTCAGCCGATACCAGTATTATCATTACCCAGACTCAGGATTCAATAATTTTAAAGGCAAAGTTTGCTGCAACTGAAGTTACAAGTGATCCGGCAGGTACTTTTAATATACCCAACCTGCCTGCAGGTTCAACTTACGTTTCAAATGCAATAAATTATTTCGGTGTTAACTTTGGTGATATAATAGTTGGGTCAATCGATACCGACCTGAAAGGCTGTATGCTTACCGCATACGTTTCGCAGCCCAATGTAATAAGGGTGGCAATTTATAACGGCACGGGCGGCATGGTAAACTTCGGACTTGATGTTAATTTAAGAGTCTTTGTTATTAAGTAAGCTACTGTTTCAAAGGAATCATTAGAGAAAACATATTTTTTGAGAAACCGGAAATTAAAATGTTTCCGGTTTCTTTATTTAACAGACATCTCTAAACACTACAAAGTATTTTAAAAGCAAAAATAACTGACAGTTAATCAGCTTTAATGAACATTCATTGCTTTAATTCGTTTAATTACAATTTTAATTCTCTTTAATAAATTTCATGACTGATAATGAAATAATAAAACTGATTATAGAGGGCAAAAAGGAATATTTCCGAATTCTGGTAGAAAGGTATCAGAAAAAAATATTCACAACGTTAGTTGGATTCCTTCATAATACCGAAGATGCCAACGACCTTACTCAGGACGTGTTCATAAAAGCATTCCAGTCGCTCAGAAGTTTCAGGGGCGATGCACAATTTTCAACATGGATATACAGGATTACCATTAATGCTGCAATAAACAAAACAAGAAAATCAGGTATTTTTAAGTATTTCAGGCAATATGAATTGGAGCATGAACATGATAAATCTGATGCAGATGAGAATCCCGAATCAGTGCTGATAAAAAAAGAAAACCGCAAACTGATAAGAAAAGCATTAAATCGTTTACCAGATAAACAAAAAACTGCATTTATACTTAGTAAATATAACGAACTATCGCAAAAAGAAATTGCAGCAATCATGCATACCTCAGAAAGTGCCGTTGAGTCACTGATTCACAGAGCAAAAGTGAATCTGCAACAAAATTTACATTTATTTAATAAAAAAGTTAAAACCTAAGCGCAGGAAATCTGCTATTCATGTTTCTAATATATAAAGTCAGATAAAATGAATTGTACAAAATGTTCAGAAATATTGGATGAATACCTTGCCGGAACACTGAAACCGGAATTATCAGCACAATTGATTCAACATTTAAACCATTGTCAAAGATGTTACGATCTTTACCACTTGCTTTCTCATACACAAGAGCTGATAAAAGAAGAGAAAAACTATTCAGTAAATCCTTTTCTCACGGAACGTATAATGTCACAATTAGAGCATCAGCATTCCGATTATTCAGAAAACCGATTAATTCAGTTGGTTCATAAAGTCGCCAGACCAGCACTGATAGCTGCATCAATGATCCTGGCTGTTTTTACAGGTATTGCTGCAGGTAATTTAACTGTCAGACTGATTAAACCTAATTTGCCTGCCGAACTTATTTTAATTAACGATAATGAAATAGAAGCAACGTATAATTATTTAAACGATTAATATATATTCATATGGAAGAGTACAGAAAATCCAGATTTCTTTTATGGGTAATAATAGTATTCATAATTGTGAATGCAGCAACCATGGCAACTATCCTATTTTATGTATTGCAACCCGGAAAAACTGCCAGGGCTAGCATTCCGACCCATTTACAATCAGAAAGGAGGGCACAAAAATTCAGTTCACGTTATTTTCAGGAGCAATTGAATTTGAGTGATGAACAGCATGCAGCTTTCAGGAAAATGAATCCAGCATTCAGGCAAGAAACCAGAAATATTGTGCAAAACATTAATACATTGCGAAAAAGAATTTTTGATGAACTAACTGCACCTGCAAGTGATACAATATATCTTTATCAATTATCCGATTCGATAGGCCAATTGCACGGGCAGCTGAAAAAACTTACCTGCAGGTATTATCTCAATCTGAAGAGTATATGCAATGACGAACAGCAAAAAAAACTTGAACTTTTATTTCAACCTGTTTTGAATAATGAAATGCAGCAAATGTGGGCAGGTAAACATTATAGAAAAAGATACAGACAAAATAGCCTGATGAAATGATTTTAATAATAAATATAACTAAACGACAATGAAAACAAAACTTTTTTTAACGGGATTGGCTTTAATAGCCGGCACATTATTAGTGAATGCACAGAATCAACCGGTTAACAATCGGTCAACAGGCGCCGTCAGAAGCAATACTTTTGTTGATAATAATAAGAATGGGGTATGCGATAACTTTGAAAATCGTCAATCATTCAGACAGAATCAGCAGAATATAACCTACGTGAGAAGTTACGGTTCAGGCAAGGGAAAAGGCATAAACCGCGGCCAGACATATTACAGATCGCAGCGAGGGACTAATTTTGTTGATGCAAATAATAACGGAGTTTGTGATAACCTGGAAAATACAACACCGGCCAGGTCAAATTAGGTATTTAAATTGTTTACGAATAAATTAAGAAGGATAGCAAGGTTTGTTATCCTTCTTTCTTTTAATGCAAATGATCAATAATTCTTCGGAAAATATCTGTTACGCTTTCAGCATAATTCTTTAGTTCATGATTATCAATTGCAAGCATTGAAGCAAGAGGGTTAACCGCTGCAACCTCTGTGTTATTATCATCCTTTTCAATTATCACTACATTACATGGCAGCATAACACCTACTTTTTCTTCGGTCTGCACTGCCTTATATGCATAAGAAGGATTACAAGCGCCGAGTATTGTGTACTTTTTAAAATCAACACCCAGTTTTTCCTTAAACTTTTCATGCATATCAATGCGGCTCACTATACCAAAACCTTCTCTTTTAAGGGCTTCGGTAACACGAGTGACTGCCTCATCTGTATTTATATTCAATGTTTTCAAAAAATAATATTCCATTTCTTTTTAACTTGATTATATTCATTATTTTCGGAAAATTAAATGATTGATTCCCTGTTGCTTTATTACTAAAACTGGGAGGACAACCTAATATTAAGAATACAAGTTTAATTCTTCATCACCTCATCACTTATACCCTCGTCACTTTTTTACTTAGTCAACTCGTTACTATTAAGAAGGCTAAGGATGAGGTGAAAGGAAGGTGAAGGAGAGAAGGTGGTAATTATGGGAGAGGCTTATCTTATCTCTGGATTACCTTATTAGGTCAAAAATGTTTATCATATTATTTCTTCATTACCTCATCAACTCATCACTTCATCTACTTCTTTTTGCAAGTGTTTATGCCCAGAAGCACGTAAAGCGGACAAAAACTAATAATGCTTGTAAGCACAAAAATTATAGCAGCAATCAGTAGCACGATTCCGAGTGTACCTGATATAACGTGCGTAAAATAGAGTACTCCGATTACCAAAGCAATCAGTACTCTAATCACCTTGTCGACTGTTCCCATGTTTGATTTCATAATAAATGTTTTAAAATGTTGATAATTATAATATAACAAAATACTTTATGATAGGTTTGAAATTGCATTCATAATTTGCGATTTGGCATGCAGGCCTGCCTGTTTGTATTTAACCTGTCCGTTTCTGAATATCATCAGGGTAGGAACACCTCGTATTGCAAATCTTCCGGCTAATTCAGGATTCTTATCGACGTCAATTTTAATTATCTTAACCCCGTCACCGAGCTCTGAAGCAATTTCTTTCAGAACAGGTGCCTGCATACGGCATGGTGCACACCACTGTGCGTGAAAATCTACAACTACCGGCCGGCTGTCATTTATTATATCTTCAAAGTTCCCTTTCATATCCCTTATTTTTAAATATTTTCTGTTTCTACTATTTTTGCAAGAATATCGGCATAAGGCAGAATAAGGTATTTTTTACCTTCAAATTCCACTTCTGTACCGCTGAATGGTTTAAATAAAACGGTTTCCCCTGGCTGCACTTCAGCGTTATCAATAGCACTCATCCATACCACAGGGGCAATTTTAGGTTTTTCTTTCGCTGTGTCAGGAATTATTATACCAGTAGTTGTCCTGCGTTCACTGACAGATTCAGTAATATCAAGTACTACATGCTGATTTACAGGTTGTAACTCTTTCATAGCTATTAAATTTATGGTTAATACATTTAATTATTTTATTGAATTTCAAGTAATTCTTTAAGTCTTTTCTGATCGAATCCAATTACCATCTGGCCATTTATATCAGTCTGGGGTACTCCTTGCTGGCCTGTGCGGCTTACCATTTCCTGCGCTGCTTTTTCATCACGCGAAACGTCAATATCAGTAAACGGAATACCATTCTTACGGAGCCATCCCTTAAGTGCATTGCACCAACTGCACGTGGGTGTTGAATAAACGGTGACTCTTTTTGGAGCTTTTCCTTCGGCCTTCATTTTTGCCTGATAAACTGCATTTTCCAGTAATGCTTTGTAATATCCGCTGTTGTGGCAACCTTTAATATTATTTATATAGTTTCCATTTTCAAAAATTAATAACGATGGCACGCTGTTAACACTAAAATGCACATGTATATCGTTTGTTTCATTAACATCGGCACAGAAAACAGGCAAAGAATTATTTTTATCCAATGCCTCTTCCAATGCCTGATAAGCACATGCACTTTGTGTGCCTCCTGACTTAAATAGCAGCAAAAATGCTTTTTGCTGACCTGAAATATTTTTCATTAACTCATTATATGAAGAAATCTTTTTCATTTTGTTTGAAATTTAAGCAACAACCATCTTTTCCTTTTTATTTTTCGTTTCGTGAATATATTGCGATGCAGCCAGTGCTGCTACCGTTCCATCTCCCACTGCTGTGGTTACCTGCCTGTAACGTTTGGCAATGCAATCGCCGGCAGCAAAAACACCTTCAATATTAGTTGACATATCAGGCTTAACAATAATTTCTCCCCATTGATTCAATTCAATTTTGCCCTTCAAGAATTCTGTGTTTGGGACATAACCAATAAAAATAAATGCTCCATCTGTTTTTAAATTATTTATTTTATCGTTTTTCAGGTTTCTAACATCAACACTTTCAATATTTTCATTTCCATGAAACTCAGTAATTGTTGAATCCATAATAAACCTGATTTTGGGGTTGCGCTGTGCTTCTTCTATGGCATATTCAAAAGCCTGAAAATGATCAAACTGGTGAATTATTGTTACTTTACTGGCATATTTTGTTAGCGAAACCGCTTCCTCAAGTGCTGAATTACCACCGCCAACAACTACTATTTCCTTCCCGGTAAAAAAGTCGCCGTCACAGGTAGCACAATAGGAAATACCCCTTCCTTTTAAAATATCTTCTCCGGGCACACCCAACGTGCGTGGTCTGCCTCCCGGAGTAAGTATAATCGTCCGGGAATAATAAATACTTCCATTAGAAAGAGTAATTCTTTTATCTTTTGTATTGAGGTCAATATCCGTTATTGATATATTGGATATGATATCACAACCGAATGCCTGTGCCTGTTTCTTCATCACAGCAGCCAGCTGGTAACCGCTGATACTTTCCACTCCTGGATAATTCGCAATCTGATGGGTAAGAATCAGCTGGCCCCCAATAACTCCTTCATTTACAATTAGCGTTCTGAGCCTGGCCCTCGACAGGTATATACCCGCTGTGAGTCCTGCCGGGCCGGCTCCAATAACAATTGCATCATAATAATTCATGTTTTCCATATCTTCAGGCATTGACAGGAGCTGAAAATTCCTTATCGAGTATGGCTCTTACCTGATCCATAGTCTGGATACTCGAGGTAGCCTTCACAACTTTTCCGTTTTTGTAATAGATAGTAAACGGAATTCCCATAAAACCGCGTACTTCAGGTAAACTACGAATGATGTGCGATTCCGGGTTGTCAAATTCCATATCATAGAATTTAACATGCTTATATTCTTTTTCAAGCTCTTCAGCAATACCATACACCGGAATACACATAGGTCCCATTCTTCCGCAGATGACCATTACGTTTTCGTTTTCACTGATGATTTTCTTCAGCTGTTCAGCTGTTTCAATGTGGTTTAAATTCGTGTACAACATAATTTCTAAATTTTAAATTTGATACAAAATTACGCTGTTAATAGGGTGAAATAAATCTTTTAGCGTCCGACGGGATTAACAAAAAAATTGAAATTCCTCAGTTTTTTTATTGACTTACGACTACCCCAATATTTAAAAATATGATTATAAATGGTTTATCTCATTAACAACCAGATTCAATAATTCATCCAGTCGGTTTTGAGCCTGCTCTGATAATTGCATACCCAATGAAATGT
>JAJUGM010000135.1 GCA_029268165.1 Bacteroidota bacterium | reverse complement strand
TAAACCGATGCTTTCAATTCATGCATAGGATTGTCAAATTCTTTTCTGTAATCGAGCGACAGATTATAGTAATTGTTTTCATGCGGACCCTGGTTATCTTCGGTATAATAAAGCTCGTCACCTGTCGGAATGTTGTATTTATGGAAACGAGAAAAAAAGTTTCTTTCAAAATTTCTTTTTCCAATACTACCCTGTAAGGTAATGGTGTTTTTATTATCAATATAGTAATCTGCACCTGCTTTCAGTGAATAACCACTGCGCTTAAAGAGCCCTTCCCGCTCGGATAATCTATAATAAGTGGTATCATGGCCTATAATGTGTTGCTCATTATTTCCGTTTTGGTGAAAAGCATTATCCGAAACCTCTCCTCCGATAAAGAAATTGGTTTTTTTCTGTTTGAAATTGAGCAGAAAATCGGCAGAATATTTTTCGCGGGTTCCTGCTGAAGCATTGATTATGCCATTGAATCCCCTTTGCTTTTGTTTCTTCATAACGATATTTATGATTCCGGCATCACCGTCAGGGTCATACTTGGCAGATGGGTTTGTAATTATTTCAACACTTTGTACCGAGCTGGCCGGTATCTGTTGTAATGCCTCACTACCCTGAATTACACTTGGTTTGCCGTCAATCAGAACCTTGTAATTTGAGCTACCCCGCAAGGTAACATTGCCTTCAATATCAACTTCAATTGATGGTGTGTTCTCAAGAGCCTGAGCAACAGTTCCGCCTGACGAGGTCATATCCTGTGATAGTGTTATCACCTTTTTGTCTATCTTGTATTCTACCCGGTTATTCTCTGCCACAACTTCAACAGCATCCAGGTTTACTGAAGAGGGTGAAATATTAATTTTACCCACATCAACAATCTGTTTTTGCGGAGTAATCAATATCCTGTTAAGCCTGAATTTTTCATAACCCAGAAAACCCACTTCAAGATAATACATGCCATAAGGTAGTTCATTTAATGTAAATTCTCCCTTATTATCAGTAATAGATCCCGTAACCAAGGATGAATCTTTCATTCTGTAAAGGGCCAGCGTGGCATATTCAATAGGTAACCCCGTACCACTGTCAAATACTTTACCTGTGATAACACCGTTCTTGGGCATGTTGGCAGGATCAAAACCGCCTGCCGGAGGCTGCGCTGCAATATGAATAAATGCAAAAACCAATACAGCCGAAATCAATACAATTCTTTTCATATCCCTAATTTTCTTAAACAATATATAAACATAAACAAACCAATCATTAAAATGATTAATCGCGGTACAAAATTGATAAAGAAATTTGGAATTTAAATAGTAAAATCGACCAATTGGCTTATAAATCAGACAATCGGGCCAAAACAAAAGAATTAAACTAAAACAACATCCGTAATTGAATTTTATACTCCATCTTCTGGCCATTTCTTGACTGACTTTTTTCAGTCTGTTTTGACATAGTATTTTCAATGCTTGTATAACCTGCTTTCAGCCTGAAATCTATATTTTTAAATACATGATAGCTCAATAACAAATAGCTTCGGTAACCTTCATCGTAAAAGGCCGGTGCTGTGTAGGTATATAACAGGTCGTTTTCAAAACAGTATATCCTGCTTTCATAAGCCCCCGTACTGAACATCAGAAACCGAAGGAACAATTGCATGGGCAATCTGCGGAACCTGAGCATGATGTCCTGATACATTAAAAATCCTTTTGAATCTGTTGAGAACTGATTGTTTACCGATTTGTATTCCATACGGTTTCTGAGCTGAAAATTTCTTTGCAGTATCCAGTTGGTCTGAAACCTTACTGAAGTAATCTGCTGCATCTGAGAATGCATTGAATGTGAGCCTTCGGGCAGGTAATTTATAATTTTTGATTTTGTCAACATCCGTATATAAAATGACAGATTGTTTTGAGCGTCAAAATCTGCCTGTATCATCATTTCATCCCCTGAAGAAGGTTTTTGGACAAGATAAGTTAACCATGGAAAGCTGAAAAAATCGGCATAAGCAGTTATTTTCAATTGCCGAAATGCCTGTAGGATAGTACCCAGATAGATTGCATTTTCATTTACCGGTTTCGAGTTTTCGCTCATGGCACCTGAATATCGTGAAAAAAATGCAGGATCATAATAGCGATGAAGTAAAGAAAAAACTACCCGGTAATGAGCATTTAACATCATGCCGGTTACTGCGGCAAATGCATGATTACTCCATGATGCCTCGCCATATAATTGATATTTTTTTGACAAATAGCTGTAATCAACACCCGCGCTGGTGAGCTGATTACCACAGAATTCATAGTGCTTGTAAGGCTCATCAGGTTTCTGTTTGTAACCATTGAATAAGTAATGAACAAATGATGAACCAATACGCAGGCGATTGTTCCGGTATACAACAATACCACCTGCAGCTTGTTCAGTTATTGCATCTTCATCAGCAATTTCAGCGCCGTTGCGGTGGTATCCTGTTTCCTGAAATGATGAGAATATATATCGCTTTGACCCAACTGTATCAGTAATATTTGCATCAAGTGTTTTCAGAGAATAAAATGTGGACAAAGTAATCTTACGATAAACGAATGACAGGGCAATACCTCTGAGAAAACGGTTCTCATCAGATGATGAATAGGGTTTTACTGTTTCAGCGCGTTTATATAGCAGTGTCGGGTATGGGGTTTTGCTAAAAGAATAACCTGTCCATATTGTCAATCCCTGGCCGTTATTAACCTGATAATCGCCAATAATGCACGATTTCAGGAACCCTCTGTTTTTAACCTCGAGATAACCGGAATAAAAATCGAATCCGTAAGGATTTGAACCACGAAAAAAATCCTCGCCTGCATCCTTTTCCATTGTTAAGCCGAATCTTATATATTGCTGATAATGATAACGATACTTTATTAAGAAACGATACGGAGCTCCGTAACATTTGTCTGATAATTGCAAAGTCTCAGTTGAATCAACGTTTTTTAAAAAATTACCCGTGAGATTACAAACAAATTCGTTTCTGCCATGTTTTATCAGATTATTAAATTTTAATGATTTATGTATCCCTATTTCGCCAACTTTAACATAAGGAAGTAAATAGTATACCGTGCTACTATCAAATCCATAAATTAAAGGCAATTCATAAAGTGTCAATATTTGCCCGTGATTTTTACGGTAATCTAATAAACTTTGAATTTGAAAATCTGTAAGGAAAAAGAATTTTTCAAGGTCTTCCCTGTCTGCAGTATTCAGGTTTAATGGATTCTCAATATAATAATTTAAATGGTCCTGAAAATCCTGATAATCTTCAGGCAGATTCTGATCTTCCTGTATAACCTCAATAACAGATTCCAGGGCAGTCGCAGGGTCACAGGTAACGTTCTGTGAAATACCGTATATATATAATGACATAGCCTGAATAAATATTAACATTACCCTTAACATGGCTAAAACAATACTATCTGTTACTTATAGCTCAGTTTTGTTATTATAAATTACTTTTATAAAATATTACTTTTAATTCTGTAATGAAATTTAATATTTCTGTTTTAAAATATACTATCTACCGGGCAATTATCAGTTTTTGTGTGCCAATAAACTTACTGTCTGATAAAACACTGATAACATATAATCCATCAGCATACTTTTCCAGATTCAGTTGATGCAATTTAATTCCTGAATCAATTTCCTCAATGGCAACTATTTTACCTGTATTATCATAAAGATATAAATAGGATTTCTTAACTGGTGCTTCGTTGAATCTTAGATAAACCATTTTGTTGCCTGAGGGATTGGGGAAAATAACAAACTGTATTTCCTGTTCAACAATTTTTTTGTCATTTTCAAGGGAGACAATCGGGTCTGTAATATCAATAGCGGCCTGATAAATTTCCTGTGTTTGTTCATCCTGCACGAATGCAACAACTCTTATTTCATCAGGGTTATATACATTATTATAAGGCCACGTAAATGAAAGTGTTTCATAGTCCCCAGGGTTCCAGTTCTTCAGGTAGGTTGTGCCGCCTGCATCAGGTAACATTTGTTTCAATACACTTTCAAAAACAGTTTGTCCGTTTATGCCAGTTATCCCTTTTACAACTCTTTCAATAACAGCAACATGCAAGGTTAACTCCCGATTGATAATTTCTTGCAGGGCGGTTACCTCTGCAGTAATAGCTATTGCATCCTGCTGTTTTTCAATGTGCAGTCTGATTCTGAATTTAGGGTCTGAAAGTGCTTGCGTTTTAATCAGAACCGGATCCAGGGGCCTGGTATTGTAATCAAACCTGAATGCTGCATTAGTGCCTCCGTTCATTATGGTTGAAGGTATGCTGGTGGTCAGTCCATAATAAAATGATCGCGATGTGGGGTCGAGTATATTCTGTTCGTTAAACGGGTCGTATCCCGGATATGCAGTATGGTATTGAACATCTACAATATCCAAAGGATTGCTGTTGGCAAGATGATTAAGCAATGAGTCAGCCTGCCTTGATAATTGATCGCTTGAGTTGGTAAAATGTTCCATCAGTATCATCTTGTTGCGTTCACCGATCCATACATTATCAAAAGCAATGCCTTCATTGCCCCTTGCTGTTCCGTCAGAGCCATAAGCAAAACGGAACTGGATATCCTTCAGTCCTCTGACCATATCAAGGTCATGCCTTGCTTCTGTCCAGGAATTGTCAACTGTTTTTGCCCAACCGATATACTGATCCCCTGGTTTTCCGCTGATATTAAAATCGTTAAACCAGTTAATCCCTTCAAGATATTGGCCTGTATTAACCCATGTTTTGCCACTGTCGGCCGTGTATTGAAGCACGGCCCCATCGCGTGCAACATTGGGATTAAACAATCTCCAGAAATTGAATTTTATCATGGGCTTTAAGGCTGATGAAAAATCAAAACATGGCGAAGTAACCCATGATTGTTCTTTGGGTGACGGGTCAGTTGTAATATGCGTAAACCATGCATTTTTGCCTGACGCTGCACCTATGAAGCCTTCGGTTGGCTCGCCAAATGTCCAGGAATTAACTCCGGTGGCATCGTTGTTGATTATCCAGCCATTTAAGCCGTCTTCAAAATTTTCGTAATATGCCTGCTCGCTGTTTATCTTAATTGTTGGCTTAAGAGGCAAGGTTTTTAGCATGGTATCAGTGCATCCATAGTTTGTGCGGACAATCAATTCAACATGGTAATCCCCAACGGCTGAATATAGATATTCAGCATGCTGCGATAGAATGCTGTCATACGCCTGGCCTGAATAAAATTTCCACTTGTTGTCAATGATAGTGCCCTTATCGGGATTAATGAAAGAGGTATTAATAAATTTAACCTTTTGACCTGGGTGGAAACATTCGGTTGTCCACTCAAAATCAGCATCGGGCCTGTCACCGAAATTTAGACGTATTTCACGGGTACTTGTACATCCCTGCGAGGTAGTTGCTGAAAGCGTTACATCACGCCTTCCGGCCGAAGTGTATTTATGTTTCGGGTTTTTGAGTGTTGAAGTATTGCTGGTTCCGCTTGCCACATCATCAAAATTCCATAACCACGACACAACTGGATCGGTGAATATTGTCAGATTGATAAAAGCAGTGGAATCAGAATTGTTTTGAGCAACACAGGTATCATTAACCGTGAAATTAATTTCGGCCGCATCACGTATGGTAACAGCCTTGAATACCTGGCGCGAACAGCCTTTGGTTGTTGTATAAGTATAAAATACGGTATCGGGTCCTGGTGTAGTAAGTTTGGGATCAAAATAAAAGCCTGAACTGATGTTGCCATAAACTGCCCTGCCCGAAAAAATACCTTCAGGCTCGTTGCCATTCAGTTTAAAAGAAGTTTCATTGTCACAGAAAGATGTCCGGTCAAAGCCGACAAACCAGATGTTTCTGACGTATTCAACTTCAAATTGTTCATTAATCGATAACGGTGCGCCATCTTCATAATAAGTATAGGTTACAGTATATTTGCCGCTTGCAAGTTGCGACGGATATATGGTTGCCGTATTGTCGTTATGATCAACAAGCCCTGTGCCTCCGCTTATTGAAAAGCTACCGGTAGCATTGGCTGTATTATAACCGGTAATAATGAACGGCTGTTCACTGTAACAGAAAAACTTCTTTGTGTCATTCTCAGGGAATACTATATCTGCATTGGCTTCTAATACAGCAATCGCTACTGTGTCATATCCATAACATAGTGTAGACGGATCACGATATTCATAAATCAGGGTGTGTACACCTGCTCCGGCAATTGGTGGCAGGAAGAGATATGTTGAAGAATTTATTTTAATCACACCAGTATTATATCCATCAGGGAATTGTCCGCCCGCGGGATTAACATATGCTGTATCCCAAGATGTCTGCAAACTATAAGCAGGGCTAAGTCCTGTAATTGTGACATTTGGAGCCGGTGTAACCGTTATGACCGCACTGCCTGAAACGGTTCCTTTGCAATATTTATCATACACATCAATCAGCGTATAGGTACCTGCCTTACTTACAGTTATAAAATACGGTGATGCCGCTACATCAGTTATCTGGGTGCCAGGTTCTGAACCTCTGTGGTAGCTGAAATTCCAGGGCTGTGTACCTGTAAGTGTCACTCTTATACCATAAGTAGTATGTTCACAAATAGTAGCCACGCCGGTAATATTTGCTGTGGGAACTGTCCTGTGTACTACCTTGCCGCTGCCTGATACACAGCCTGACCTTATAGCATCTGAAACAGCCAATAAGGTATAGGTGCCATCGCCAACAACCTTTAATGTATAATTTGGCTGGGTGATGTTATTTACAGTCTGCGGATTAAGCCCGTTGCGTAAATAAGTAATGCTCCAGGGAGCTGTTCCCGTAAGGCTGACATTCAGCCTTGCTGTATCACCAGGGCAGACAGTATCAGTGCCTGACAAGGTAGCTAACGGCGAAGTGATATAACTGACGGTTGCAGTACCAAATCCGGATACAGTATCACCGGTACAGTAACGGTCACTCAGGCTTACAATCTTATATTGGCCTGAAAGGGTAACTGTAATTGATGTATCTTTAGTGACGTTTGAGTAAGTTACTGGCGTGTCAAGATTTTTTCTTAAGGAGAAGGACCAGGGCGAACTGCCTGCAACAAAATCAATAAGCAATTGTGTGGAAGCGCCGGAACATATCTGAGCTGAGCCGGTAATTTTAACCGTAGGTTTTGCGTAATTGGAAAGCGTTACCGTTGTCCCTGAAATAACAGCTGACTCTTCATCGGCATCAGTTACGCTTAAAAGTGTGTATATGCCCGGAATTTTGACCTGAATAGTATAAGGAGAAACGCTTATTCCGCTGATTACTGTGTCTTTATTTAGTGAGCTGCCGCTTCGTCTTAGTGTTGCTGCATAAGGCGAAATTCCTCCTGTGATGGTCAGAGTTATCGGCATGGTTAAACCGGGGCAATATGAAGCTGTGCCTGAAATACTGGCACTGAATGCACCCACAGGTCCTATTGCGTTACTCCAAGCCGAATCACCCGGAGTTGAGCCCGAGGTGGCAACAGGTTTAACATAAAACCAGATATATTTTCCGCCATCAGCACTCTTTATTTTATATGTAGAATCAGTACCAATAACCGTTCCAGGGCTGGATGGATTTGGATCAGGAGAGTCTGAACGGTACCATTGGTAAATTGCATTGCCCCGTGGATCAGATTCTTTATCGATGTATGTAAAACGCCCTCTGATGGTTTGTCCTACTTCAGCTCCTTGCGGGGGAACATAGATATATGCACCTGAGGCTACAGGCGCTTCATTGATATATTTAAAGGCACTCTTCACCGGTGTGCCAACACCCCCTTTATTATCAACCGGTGTAACTTCAAAACTAATGTATTTCCCGTCATCGTTCATGGTTGTTGTGTAGGTTTTTGCTGTTGCTCCCGATATAGCCACTGCCCCGGTTCCGTCGGAGGTATTAGCCCGGTACCATTTATAAGTTGATGTGCCTTCGGGGTCTCCATCAGGGTCGGTATAAGTATAATTACCGGTATTTAATATACCTATTCTATTGTCTGTTGGTGTTATGTTTACACTACTTGCAACCGGCGGGTCGTTAACACCTGTTACCGTAATGTTAATGGTTTCAGAGTCGGTGCCTCCGCTGCCGTCATTGGCTGCAATTGTTACAGAAGCACTACCAGTATAATTTTCAGTACCCTTAAAGGACGAACCGTTAAGAGCATTGTTTATGCTGGTAAGTGTTCCTGAATAACTTAATGAAGCTGTGCCATTGCCGCTTCCTGAAAGGCCTGATGTGGTTGATAATGTAAAATGACCGACTTTGTCATGGCAGAGCAAAGTCATCAGTTAGTTTAGGTAACATTTCGGATATAACAAGCGTAGCGGGGTATTCCTACGAATGGAGCACCGCAGCTAAAGCATTACAGGAGCCAT
>JAJUGM010000134.1 GCA_029268165.1 Bacteroidota bacterium | reverse complement strand
GAGGTGCCAATCCATAAATTATTGTTCTTATCTTCTGCCAGGGCATTAATACTTTTATGCCTCAGGCCATTGTCTTTTTCAGGATCGCTTTCATAAACATGAAGATTAATTCCATCATACCTGATCAACCCGTATGTAGTACCAAACCACATATAACCTTTATGGTCTTTCAGGATAGCTCTGACTTCATTAAATTCAAATTCAGGAGGTAAAGAATGAAATTTGGGTTTATTATCGTAATAACCATTAGTAGAAGAATTATTTACTTTTTCTGAAAAGTTGTTATAACTGGAGGTAATAGTATTTTTATCTAATTGAGAAAAAGAAATCAGAACAGTATTACTCAGAATAAACAGAATATTTAATATCTTTAATAACATAGTTCTTTAAGTCAGTTAAGATCATCAAAGGGTTGGCAAATATCAGGAAATAGACAATAAAGATAATTATAAATTGGTTGATTCTTATGAATACAATAATTTATTATATTTACAATCGATTGCATTTAATGCTGAAAAAAAATTTTTTAAAACTTAAAAAGAATGACACATATGATGAAAGTTTCTTGTTTTTTAATATCAATACTTTTGATCAAGGGAATAGTTTTGTTTGCACAGAATGAGCCTGTTATTATTGAGGCTGAATCAGGAATGCTCGGTGATGATTATAATACAATAACTGCGGGTGACGTAATTTATATTACACCAAAAACAAATTATGTCAGTACAACCAACCCGGGTAATTCAGGGAAAGTGTCTTCATATACCGTAAACTTTAATGATTCGGGCACATATAAACTATATGTCAGGGCAAGGGTAAATTCAGGTGGTGCAAATGATGACAGTTTTTTCCACGGAAATGGTTTTGGTACGAAGAGTCTTACATCCGATGATGACTGGATAATCTGCAATAATTTGCATACAGCAGGTTTTAATATTCTCAGCGATGTAGTTGAAAACCAGGGAAGCGCATCCACAGGAGTCTGGAAATGGTTGTCTCTTTCAGATTATACAGGTTATGAAGCCCCCATTACATTCAGGGTTGAACTGGGAGAATTGACACAAACATTTCAGATAGGTGCCCGTGAGGATGGATTTGATATCGATAAGATAGCATTTGGTCGAAAAGGTATTTATTATACCGTAGATAATCTGAACAAAGGAGAAGCAGGTTCAATAACTCCGCCGGAAGAAGAGCCTCCAAGCCCTCCATTGGCTGACGGGCTTGACAAGTTTCTTGGTTGTTCTTACGGGGCTGATTCAAAAACCAATTTTGCTGATTACTGGAACCAGGTTACACCTGAAAATGCAGGCAAATGGGGGAGTGTTGAAGCCACCCGTGATGTGATGTCATGGGCAAGTCTTGATGAAGCTTATAACGTAGCTATGAATAATGGGTTTATTTTTAAACATCACGTTCTGGTTTGGGGGTCTCAACAACCGTCCTGGATGGCAACGCTGGATTCGGCTGAACAGCGGGCTGAACTGGAAGAATGGTTTTCAGCAGTAGCAAACCGATATCCTGGTCTCAAACTGGTTGAAGTAGTAAACGAGCCATTGCATCAGCCACCAGATGATGCTCATGAAGGTAAATATATTAAAGCTTTGGGAGGATCTGGCACTACCGGATGGGATTGGATTATTGAAGCTTTCCGTATGGCCAGGGCTGTATTTGCTGATAGTGTTAAGCTGATGATTAATGAGTATAATATAATGAACAGTACAACAAATACGGATGAATATTTAAAGATTATCAAGTTGTTACAGGCTGATACGCTGATCGATGCAATAGGTTTTCAGGGTCATGGCTTTTCGCACAATGCCACCAATGAAACCATTTTACGAAATATTGACACCCTCGCAAGCACCGGATTGCCTATATATGTTACTGAACTTGATGTAGACGGATTAACTGATTTGCAACACGTTAATGGTTATATGCGCTTGTTTCCGCTGTTCTGGGAACATCCGGCCATAAAAGGCATTACGCTGTGGGGTTTCAGACCTGGTATGTGGCGGACAGATCAGGGCGCTTATCTCATTGATTCAGAAGGAAATGAACGTCCGGCTATGTTATGGCTCAGGTCATATCTGAAAGGCAATTTTGTGCCTAATGAGTCAATAGAAATAACGACATCCAACGGAGAATCGAGTATAACAACAAAGAATGGTACTCTGCAAATGCTTGCTCTTGTGTCACCTGATACTGCTACACTCAAAACTGTTTACTGGCAGGTGAGCAATACCAATATTGCCACTATTGATCAGAAAGGATTGTTGACGGCAAAAGCAAACGGAACAGTCACAGTCACAGCTACTTCGCTTGAATTGAATTCAACGGTTAAGGATGAAATGACTATTACCATAAGCGGACAGACAACTGGTCTGGAAAATTTATCCGACGATGGAAACATAATCATTTATCCCAATCCTTCGGATGGAAATATAGTAATTGAAGGCATGCAAAATATCCGTCAAATAGATGTATTTGATTTAAATGGAAAGCAGATTTTCTCTGCGCATTTGCAACATCAACCTGTTTTTACACTAAGCTTAGATGCTCCGGCAGGAGTATATTTTGTGCGGTTTTATGAGGGAGAGAGAATTTATTACAAAATGGTAATTTTAAAATGAACTTTTAATTTTTTATCTAATATCCAGAATGAAGGAAATAAAATAAATAGACTGCCAAAAGAAGAGGCTGAAAAAGCCTCTTTTTTTTTAAGTGATGAAATATTTATCCCAATTATTGCATTAGAAAAATTTCTAATACAATGCGATTAAGAAAAATCAACTTTTCCGGTTTGCTGGCGCTGCACCAGAAAAGTGATTTTTCTTAATCGGGAAATCCATTGGATCGCTCTTTCTAAGAGCTCCCAATGAATAATTTCCTCTAAAAATACTTCAGATTTTTATTCGCCTGGATGTATTTTTTTATTCATCGCACTTGGGGTTACTATTTTTTTCAATTGTATTGCATTGAATTTCCAGAGCCAAATTGCTTATCTTTAATAATAGAAAAAATGTTACATGTCTTCCGAAAAATATTAAAATGCCAGATGCTCTGTTAAATAAGATAGCACAACATCTCCAGAGAATATATAAAACTAATTTCAGCGAACAAACTGCCAATGAAATTTACAGATTGGTTTTGCCCTTGATAAAGGCAAAAAGTAAAGAAAAATCTTTTTGGGATGAAAAGGACATTATATTGATTACATACGGTAATTCGGTTATTTCTCAAAAAGAACATCCCTTAAAAGCATTGCAATGGTTTTTACATAAATACATAGGAAAAACTTTCTCATGTATTCACATATTGCCGTTCTTTCCTTATTCCTCCGATGACGGTTTTTCTGTTACTGACTATATGTCGGTTAATCCTGAACTAGGTGATTGGGCAGACATTCAGAAGATCGGCAAAGATTATGATTTGATGATTGATCTGGTAATTAACCACATCTCAAAAAGTCATATATGGTTTAAAAACTTTCTTGAAAACAAGGAACCTGGAAAGAATTTTTTTATTCAACCCGATCCTGATGACGATTTATCATCTGTAATACGTCCAAGAAGCACACCTTTACTTACAACATTTAAGGCCATTGACGGTAACCGAAAAATATGGACCACCTTCAGTGATGATCAGGTTGACCTGAATTTCAATAATCCAGAAGTGCTTATTGAAATCGTAAAGGTATTTCTGTTTTATATAAAACAAGGAGTTAGAATATTAAGGCTTGATGCCATTGCCTTTTTGTGGAAACAGCCCGGAACCACCTGTCTGCATCTCCCTGAAACGCATGAAATTGTTAAACTTTTACGCACAATAGGAACATTTATTAATCCAAATCTATTATTACTTACCGAAACCAATGTACCACATCATGAAAACATCAGTTATTTTGGCAAGGGCGATGAGGCACATTTGATTTACCAGTTTAGCCTGCCTCCATTATTGCTTTATACACTGTTTTCAGGGAATGCAGGTATTCTTAATCACTGGCTTGCTTCATTAACCGATCCGCCTGAGAACTGTGCATTTCTTAACTTTACTGCCTCTCATGACGGCATTGGCGTACGGCCTTTGGAAGGTCTATTGTCAGAAACAGAGTTAGAAAGACTATACGATGGCATGATGAAGTTTGGCGGTAGGTTAAGTTACAGAAAAAACAAAGATGGAACCGAAAGTGTTTATGAAATTAACATTACCTATTATGATGCCCTGAAAGGCACAGCAGATGGAATAGATAATCAGCAAATTGAAAGGTTTTTATGCAGCCAGATTATCATGTTGGCACTGAAGGGAATACCCGCTGTTTATATTCATAGCATGCTTGCCACGCCTAATGATTATGAGGGTCTGCAGACAACAGGCAGATTAAGATCAATAAACCGTAAGAAATACCTTGATAAAGAATTAGATGGGATGCTTACTGAAAATACAGCTAATCGCTTAATTTTTTATGAGTTAAAAAGAATAATAAACATCAGAAAGAAACAGTCGGCCTTTCATCCCGATAGTGTCCAGCAATTCATTGAAGCAGGAAACCAGTTTGTTTCCTTTAAAAGAATAAATCATAATACAAATGAGGAAATATTATGCATATCAAATATTACCAGTAAAGCACAGGAGTTTTGTGATACTTTTAATCATTTATCAGATGCTTATATTGACCTACTTTCAGGCCTGAAATATACTGATATAAGTCGGAAAATATCTGTTAAACCCTATCAGACCCTCTGGCTTAAAAGAATAGTTAAATAAAAACCGCATTATCATTCAGAACCTGAATAATAATGTGATTAAATATATTACAGGCTTTTCAATTCTTTTAGTTCGCTAATGCCATATCCTGGATGTTTTTACTCAGAACAAGATTATTTTTTCTGGCATTTTCCGCGCTCACCACATAACGAAGTTTATTTTCCGAAATTACAAAATCAATAACCGACCCAGAATTAATCATTCCCTGTTTTTCGGTAACAACCAGCACAGCCTTATTCTGAGCCTTCAACATAATTTCATTGAATTGAGCTATTTTGTTATTGGCGACAAATATCACATGGCAGTTGGTTATTTCTTTGGCTTCTTTAAAATATTTCACTGAAATGTTCTGCATTCCAACTTTTTTACCGTTTGTTATCTGCACCAGATTATTGTAAACTTCCATGTTTCCAACCACGCCAAAAACAAAATCACCCTGTATAGCATTTTCGGGCCATTTTATAAGCCTTGAAAAATTATATAAAAACATGGCTTGCGCGTTACTAATTTGTGCCTTTGCCGCAAAAGAAATAAAACTCGTGATCAAAATCAATCCAAGTAATTTTTTCATACATCTTATCTTTTATTGGTATCTTTTACGGCAGAATATGTATGCAGTTTATTTATTTATGATGATTTCTATCATCCTGAACTGATGATACTTCTCATCTTTATGAAATTTGTCATATTTTTGATACTGATGTTTTTTTCTTATAAATGCGTATATTAATCTGTCCGGACTCTTTCAAGGATTGTTTGCCGGCAAGGCAAGTAGCTGAGCATTTGGCAAATGGTATAAAACGTGTTTTACTAGAGGTTGAAATAAAAATTTTGCCATTGGCCGACGGAGGCGAAGGAACTGTCCGTTCGCTGCTTGATTCTGCCGGTGGTCATATTGAAAAAGTTAAGGCTCTGGATCCCTTATTGCGGCCAATTGACTCATTTTACGGAATACTTGGCGATGGTCAGACAGCTGTAATTGAAATGGCTGCTGCATCAGGACTTGAATTGTTAAAATCTGATGAAAGAAATCCTATGATAACCAGCACCTATGGAACTGGGGAGTTAATAAAACATGCCATGGACAAAGGCTGTAAAAAAATAATTATTGGACTTGGAGGCAGTGCTACCAATGACGGTGGTATGGGTGCAGCAATGGCTTTGGGTGTTAAATTTTATGATGCAGACGGAAAAGAGCTCAAGCAGGGAGGTGGTTTTTTGGGAAATCTTCAGAAATTAGACACTTCAGGCCTAGATATAAGGCTGAATAATTGTAAGATATTGCTGGCCTGCGATGTTACCAGCACACTTTTCGGGTCTGAGGGCGCTTCATATTTATTTGGACCGCAAAAAGGGGCTGATGTAGCCCAGGTAAAGCAACTTGATCTTAATTTGCAGCATTATGCATCAGTGATTAAAGAGCATACAGGCAAAGATTTAGGAAATATACCTGGCTCGGGTGCAGCAGGCGGAATGGCTGTTGGTTTAATGGCGTTTACAAATGCTGAAATAAAAAAGGGTTTTGATGTGATAAAAGAGTTAGTGCAACTTGAGCAATGGATTTCATGGGCTGATTACATTATAACAGGCGAGGGGAAAATGGATTTCCAGACACAGTTTGGGAAAACGCCTTCTGGTGTGGCAAATATAGCTGTAAAACATAATAAGCCGGTTATTGCCGTTGCAGGGGCATTGGGTGAAGGATATGAGGTTCTATATGAGATAGGTTTAACAAGCATATTCCCAATTGTTGACAGGCCTATGCAACTGAGTGAAGCAATTAATAGAGCGGGTATTCTGCTTGAAGAAACTGCGGAAAGAATTTTCAGATTAGTTCAGCTAAGGATGAGATAAAGAGAAAAAACAATCCGGATTAAAAATTTAATATTCAATCCGGATTGTGATATAAGCAACTAATTTTATGATTAGAAATCGAATTTTAATCCGAAATAAATTTCCCTGCCTCTGTTAACCGGCATGGACTTGCCTAATGTCAGTCCCCATTCAGGAAGCCATATTTCGTTATCCAACAGGTTTTTAACTTCGGAAAACAAAGCGATATTCTGTTTTAAATTCAGGTTAAACAAATTTACAATATTTAAATCAAGCCTTAAATTCAATATGTTATAGGGTTTAGGAGAAGGATTAAGTCTAGTTTCAAATTTATCGTCCATTTTACCCTGATATATATCAAAAAGGCTGAGGGCAAATCCTTTATCTGATTTATAGCTGATACCACCTTTCATACCAATGTTTGCAATAGGTGTTACATTTTTTTCACCTTCTTTGTCTTCGCTTGTTTGATACAACATAGAAGCCATCAGGAAAAGATTTCTGTTAAAATAATATTTGGTTTCGAATTCAATGCCCTGAATGGTAACCTCGCCAATATTACCATAAGTAGGCACAGTGTCTGACCTGTCCTGATAAATAATATTAATCATTTTACTGTAAAAACCACTTAGGCTTGCATAGACTTTTTCACCTGCATAGTTAATTCCTATATCAAATGTATTTACTTTTTCTGGCTTCAGATTAGGATTTCCCATCATGGCAAAATAGTTTATACCTAATTCGTTGATACTGGGTGCCCGGAATGCCTGGCTGTAAAGTAATTTAATATTTGTGTTCTTAACTGGGAAAAATAGTAAACCAGCGCGGGGATTAAAATCAAAATCAAGGCCTTGAACTTTATTGGCCTGCAGGCCGGCAATAAGTTTCATCCAGCTTAGGAGCGCATAGTCAAGCTGCCAGTAACCGGCAAAACTGCTTCTGTTATCATCAGTTATGGTAAGTTTTTCACCCGACTCATCAATAAATTCATTTCCCTTATTATAATTGAACAAACCCCCAATCACTATTTTTATATTATCGGTTGGCCTCCAGAAGTTAGCCCATTCAGCCTGCAATTCATAGGAATCTCTGTTGGTATATGGCCATGCGCTTACATTAAATTTGGATCGCGTATATGTTGTATTAAAGTCCATTTCCCAGTTTTCTGATAATTTTAGCCTGTATCCCATATCAGTGAATGTTTTTTCCCATTTTGATATTCCGTAGGCAGGGAAAAGAAAAGCATAATCTGATACAGAATAATGTGTTTCCCATTCATTATATGATGATATAAAGCGCAGATTCTCAAAATTAATTTCAAAATAGGCACCGGGCCCTTTATCAGGAATACTTAAAGAAACAGTCGTGTCTCTGTCAGGGGGTAAAGCATAAGCCCATTTTGTTTTCCATTCCGATTTCTGGAAATAACGTCCAGCTGCAATTATGTTTACTTTGCCGATTTTCAGGTTCGCTTTAGCAAGAGTTCCGAATGAACCGGTGACATCCGTCATGCCTGATACTGAGAAAGCAGTTTTCTCTTTTTGTTCGGTAATTACATTTATAACTGCAGAAAATGCAGTAGAACCATATAATACAGATCCAGGACCTCTGATAATTTCAATTCTGTCAATAATATTTACAGGAAATGATTCGTACATCTCACTTTTTATCCCACACTCAAGTATCTCACGAACAGGACGACCGTTGATAAGCAGTAATACATGGCTCGATGAGGGCTGTACCTGATCTCCGCGTGGGGCAATTGTACTCCTGTCGGTCATGTAAACCGTGGAACCAATTAAACCGGAAACCCTTTCCAG
>JAJUGM010000133.1 GCA_029268165.1 Bacteroidota bacterium | reverse complement strand
GTTGATCGGCAAAAAATATTTCAGTATATTTTTCCTGTGCGCAAGTGTTAAAGACAGAAGCTGTTGCAGGATGTGTTTCGCCAATGACAACAGGTACGTGAGGTTTTATAATACCGGCTTTTTCAGTGGCAATTTTTTCCAGCGTATCACCCAGTATATCCGTATGGTCTTTCCCTATGGAAGTGATAACTGACAAAACCGGGTTGATAATATTTGTAGTATCCAGGCGCCCACCAAGTCCTGTTTCAACAATAGCAACATCCACTTTTTTCAGGGCAAAATATTCAAAAGCCATGAATACGGATATTTCAAAAAATGAAGGCTTGACGGTTTCGATTATTTCCTTATGTTTTTTAATAAAATCGGTAATATAAACCCGGCTGCATGGTTGTCCGTTTACCTTAATGCGTTCACGGAAGTCGAGCATATGGGGCGATGTATGCAATCCGACTCTATATCCTGCCTGTTGCAGTATTGCTGCCAGCATGTGGCAAACAGAGCCCTTGCCATTTGTGCCTGCAACATGAATAGTCTTATATTTTTTATGAGGATGTTGAAAATATTCGTCGAGTTTAAAAGCATTTTCAAGGCCTGATTTATATGCAGGTTTGCCTGTACGTTGGTACATAGGTAGCCTGTTAATCAGATAATCTACTGCCCATGAATATTTTGATGACATCTATGGTTACTTTTTAGAAATCATTCAATATTTTACCATTTTTCATAATGTATCCGCTCTTTGTTGAACCTTTCGGGAAATGGTTTTTGTTCAGCAGGATATCCAAGTGAAACAATAGCAAAGGGTTTAATATGGTCAGGCAACTGAAACAATTTATGCGCAGCATCAATTCTGTTTTGCCTCGGATGAATGCCAACCCATACAGCACCTAGTCCGGTTGCATGTGCAGCTAATAAAATATTCTGAGTGGCAGCGCTGCAATCAATTACGCCATAGCCGGTGTCATGCTGCAGTTTTTCATCATAACAAACAAGAATGCAAACATCTGCTTCAGCAAGCATGGCAGCACTTTTATGAAATTCTATGATCTGCTTTCTTTTTTTGGTATCTCTGAAAACAATAAAGTGCCATGGTTGTTTATTAACAGCTGATGGGGCATACATAGCTGCCTTTAACAGCAATTCAATCTGCTTGTCGGATATTTTTTCCCCTGTATATTTTCTGATACTCCTGCGCTGCAGAATGGCTTCAATAGCTTCCATATTATTATGTTAATAAGTATTGATAAAACTGATCAGGGCTTTAAGAAAAAAATAATATTATTAAATAATAAAATTTTTTTAATCATTGCAAATATATCATAAACGAATTTCATTAAAACGAACAAGATGGCTAAAAAAGAAAAGAAGGTGTTTATACTTGACACAAATGTTTTGTTGCATGATTACCGTTGTATTTACAGTTTCCAGGAAAATGACGTGATCATACCGATAACGGTTCTGGAAGAACTTGACAAATTCAAACGTGGGAACGATATACTCAACTATCATGCCCGTGAATTTACCCGTGAGCTTGATAAGTTGTCGGGCGATAAGTTATTTAACGGAGGCGTTCCGCTTGGTAAAGGTTTAGGGAAATTAAGCATTGAAACAGGAAAACCATTTTCAACGATAATGCAGGCCTCATTTCCTGAAAATACACCTGATCATCGTATTCTGGCAATTGCTGAATATGTTTACCGGAATAAAACTGACCGGACGGTTGTTTTTATCAGCAAGGACATTAACCTGAGGATGAAGGCCAAGTCAATCGGTATCATGGCACAGGACTATGAAAGCGATAAAGTCCGGGATATAGGCGAGATTTATAAAAACATTACCATCCTTGAAAATATCGATGATAAAATTATTATGAAGTTGTATGAAAATCCGGAAGGCATTCCGCTCGAGGATTTCAAAATTAAGACAGAGCCAATTGCCAATCAGTATTTTATTCTTAAAGGTAATTCATCGAGTGCTCTGGCTCATTATGATCCTGAACTGAAACTTATTAACAGAGTGCTGAAACAGAAAACATACGGCATTGACCCTCGTAATGCCGAACAAACTTTTGCTTTAGATGCATTACTACGGCCGAAGGTTCAGCTGGTTTCATTAACTGGCAAGGCAGGTACAGGAAAAACTTTACTGGCACTGGCTGCTGCAATTCATCAGCGCCAACAGTTTACCCAGATTTTTCTGGCACGCCCGGTTGTCCCCTTGTCAAACCGCGACATGGGTTTCCTTCCGGGTGACGTGAAAGAAAAACTCGGGCCATATATGCAACCCTTGTTTGACAACCTTGATGTCATTAAAAACAAATTTGCACAAACCAGTAAAGAGTATCAGAAAATAGAGGAAATGCTGAAAAACGAAAAACTGATTATAACCCCGCTTGCATATATCAGAGGCAGAAGTTTGTCGAGAATATTTTTTATTGTGGATGAAGCACAAAACCTTACCCCTCATGAAATAAAAACCATCATTACAAGGGCAGGCGAAGATACCAAAATGGTATTTACGGGTGACATTGAACAGATTGATTCCCCTTACCTCGACGAGAAATCAAATGGATTAAGCTATCTGACCGACAAGATGAAAGGCCAGAACATTTTTGCTCATGTGAATCTTGTTAAGGGCGAACGCAGTTATCTTGCCGAACTTGCCAGTCATTTGCTGTAATACATCATTGTTTTTATTTAAATATTATGACTATTGATGAGAATGTTTATTTTTGCATAAGCTTGTCATCAATAATGTCTTAGCATGAAAAAAAAACATAAAATCCTTTTTATCGTCCGGCATGCCAAATCGAGCTGGGATTATGAGAATATAGCCGATATCGACCGGCCTTTAAAATTAAAGGGAATAAAAGCAGCGTATGAAATAGCCCGTAAACTCAAATTAAGAAATGACCTTCCTGAGCTAATCATTACAAGCCCTGCCAACCGGGCAATTCACACAGCATTAATTTTTGCGAGGGTTTTTGAAACCAAAGGAAGTTTAATAAGAATTGACGAAGGATTTTATGAAGGATCAGTTGATTATTTCATTAATCAGATAAAAGCAACCGATGAAACCGTCAGTTCACTAATGTTATTTGGTCATAACCCCGGATTTACTGAACTATCCAACAGATTTTTACCTCAGCATATAAGCGACCTTCCGACATCCGGAACGGTAAAAATAGAATTCGATGTTGATTCGTGGAAAAACATCAGCAAGGAAACAGTGAAGGAGCATAGCATGGTTTTTCCGGACAGGGATAGCAAAAATAACAATAGTCACAATCAGCACCTAACACAATAATGAAAAAACAGGCCAAAATTATTCACAGGGAACTCAGCTGGCTGTCGTTTAATGAACGCGTACTTCAGGAAGCACAGGATACTTCTGTCCCGTTAATTGAACGGATCCGGTTCTTAGGTATATTTTCAAACAATCTTGATGAATTTTTCAAAGTGCGTGTGGCAACAGTTAAAAGAATGATTGCACTTCACAACGATGAAAAACTATTTGAAGGCGAAAAGCCTAAAAAACTGCTCAACCAGATACAGAAAAAAGTGTTACAGTTGCAAAACAAATTTGAATACACTTATCTGCAAATAGTGAATGAACTCGAAAAAAACAATATTTTTATTATTAATGAACTTGAATTAAGTCCGTCACAGGAGGCATTTGTGAAGAAATATTTTTATGAAAACGTAATGCCTGTTATTTCACCCATTTTGCTTAGTAATGTAGAAACTTTTCCATATCTCAAGGACAAATCCATATATCTTGCTATTAAACTTACCGGAAATATTCCTGAAGTCTGTACCGATTATGCTTTAATTGAAGTTCCTACCAAAATTTTACCGCGGTTCATTGTTTTACCGCCTGAAGATGACCGTAAGTTTATCATTTTGCTTGAAGACGTAATCAGGTATTCACTTGATGATGTGTTTGCCTTGCTTCATTTTGATATTGCCGGGGCATGGATTATAAAACTTACCCGTGATGCCGAGCTCGATATGGATAATGACATATCCAAAAGCCTGCTTGAACTGATTTCTAAGGGTGTTGACAGCCGCAAGGAGGGCCAGCCCGTAAGATTTGTTTTTGATAATTCTATTGCAAAAGATTTGCTCGATTCGATTGTGATGAAATTGAATCTTGATCCTAACAGTGCCCTTATTCCCGGCGGGCGTTATCATAATTTTAAAGACTTCATGCAATTTCCCAACGTCAACGGCCCTGAAATGGTTTATCCCAAAGATACTCCGCTGACGCATCCGCAGGTTAAAATGCAGGTAAGCATTTTACAGGCTATTGCTGCAAAAGATATTTTGCTGCATGTGCCTTACCATGACTTCAACATCTTTGTAAGATTGTTACAGGAAGCCTCCATCGATCCGAAGGTTACAGAAGTATGCCTTACGGTTTACCGGGTTGCCAACAATTCAAAAGTTATTAATGCCCTCATTAATGCTGCACGTAATGGAAAAACAGTGAAGGTGGTGATTGAACTTCAGGCCAGGTTTGATGAGGAAGCTAACATCTATTGGTCACGCAAACTTGAGGAAGTTGGTGCCCAGGTATTTTTTGGCGTCCCCAACCTGAAAGTGCATGCAAAATTGTTAAGCATTGCACGTAAAGAGGGAAAGAAGCTAAATTATTACTCATGTATTAGTACAGGTAATTTTCACGAAGGAAATGCATCAGTTTATTCCGATCTGATGCTTTTTACTGCCGATCAGAAAATTACAGCAGAGGTTAAAAAGGTATTTAACTTTTTTGAAAACACTTACCGTAATTATACATTCAGACACCTGGTTAATTCGCCATTATACCTCAGAAAGAAGATTTATACCCTGATTGAAAATGAAATCAAAAATGCTAAAAAAGGCAGGGAAGCCTATATCATACTGAAGATTAATAATCTGGTTGACAGGGAAATAATTAATAAACTGTATAAAGCAAGCCAGGCCGGTGTCAAAATTAAAATGATTGTCCGCGGCATTTGCTCCCTTATCCCGGGAATCCCGGGACAAAGTGAAAATATTGAAGCCATCAGCATAATTGACAAATATCTCGAACATTCACGGATTGTTATTTTCTGCAATGGCGGAAACGAGTTGTATTATATTTCTTCAGCCGACTGGATGAACCGTAATCTTGACAGGCGTATTGAGGTTTCATGCCCTATTTACGACAAGGATGTTCAGCGTGAAATTAAAGACCTGATTGACATTCAGTTGCATGACAACGTGAAGGCAAGAATCATCAACCCCGTTCAGGATAATCCTTATGTAAAATCTGATTCTTCAAAAAGAATCCGTGCCCAGGTTGAATTGTACAATTATTATAAAAGTAAACTGAAAGAATAAAATTTCAGCAGAATCTTTTTGTATCTTTAACATATTATCGACCACTAATTATCATTATAGCTGTTATTTATCATGAAAGTTGCGGCGGAACGGTTTTTATTTCTTATACTGCTGGCAAATATCGTTACACCGGGTACGCTTAAATCACAGAACAGGGCTGTTAATTTCACCCGGCTTGATGTTAATAACGGTCTGTCGCATAATCAGGTCAATTGTATTCTGAAAGACAGCAGGGGTTTTATGTGGTTTGGCACTATGTCGGGCTTAAACCGTTACGATGGGTATTTCTTTAAAACTTTCCGGCATGACCCGGCCGATTCTTCCTCACTAATCGATAATTATATTATTAATATTTGTGAAGATCACCAGAAAAAAATGTGGGTAAATACCCGTAATGGATATTGTATTTACGATCCTGTCACCGAATCCTTTTCTTCCAATATTTTATCTTATTTATCAGGCCTTCAGATACCCAAAATAAACGTGGCAGATATTTACATTGACACTAATGGCATATTATGGCTTACAGATTCAGGAGGCGGTTTATTCAGGTATAATCCGTCAGACCGATCTGTAATGGTTTTCAGACATAACCCTGCTGATGAAGAAACATTGGTATCAGATGACATCTCCTCATTTGTTCAGGATAATAAGGGTGATTATTGGTTAATAACTCATAATGGTATCCTTCAGCAGTTTTCAGGCAAAAATTTTAAAGTTGTTTATAAAGAATTTTCTATAAACCGGATTAAAGGTGAACAATGGCTTGATTACAGGATATTTGTTGACAATGAAAACGACCTGTGGATATATGCGTCAAACTACAGCAGCGGAGCATTTATGTTTGACACAAAAAACAAAACGATTAACCTTATTACTAAAGAATCCGGGAACATCAGGCTTAACAATAATACAATTAAAGGTATTGTTCAGGATAACAAAGGTTATGTCTGGATAGGCACTGACCATGGCGGTATTAATGTAGTTGATAAAAAAAGACATACAGTTGATTATCTGGTTTCTGACCCTTATGATAAACGAAGTCTTAGTCAGAACAGCATTACCTCCTTATATAAGGATGATCAGGGGATTATATGGGCAGGCACTTTTAAAAAAGGAATAAACTATTATCATGAAAATATAATACGGTTTGGCCTGATAAAGCAAAGTTCACAAGGACCTGCTGATCCAGCTTATGATGATGTCAATACCATGTGTGAAGATAAAAAAGGCAACCTATGGATTGGTACAAATGGGGGCGGACTCATATATCTCAACAGATTGAATAATAAATACACTTATTACAAGCATGATCCTTTAAACCACAACAGCTTAAGTAATGATGTCATAGTGTGCCTGTACTTTGATAATAATGACATATTGTGGATCGGAACCTTTTACGGTGGTTTAAACTCATTTGATGGCAGGCAGTTTCATAGGTATAAGCATAATCCCAAAGATATGGGCAGCCTTTCAGACGACAGGGTGTGGACTATTACTGAAGATTCCCGAAAAAACCTCTGGGTGGGTACACTGGGCGGAGGGCTTGACTTACTTAACAGAAACACAGGTAAATTCAGACACTTTAAAAGCGGAGAAGCGAATTCTGTCCTTTCAGATTTTATCTTTGCAATAACCGAAGACCTTAACAACAATCTGTGGGTGGGCACAGCACAGGGAATCAGTATATTAGACAGAAAGAGCGGGATTTTCAGGCATATAACCAGAGAAACAGGTATCCCGGCAGGACTCAGCAACAATAATGTAATCAGTATCATCCGTGATAACCGTGGCTGGATGTGGGTGGGAACACGTGAAGGGCTCAATATTTATATACCTAATAATTCCGGTTTTGAAATAATTGGCCGTACCGGGGGGCTGCCTGATAATACTATTCTGTCATTGGTTGAAGACAATGCAGGCAATATATGGCTTGCAACATCGCACGGCCTGTCAAATATTATTGTTGACAAGCATTCAACGGGCGATACCCTAATATATTCGATTAAAAACTATGATGAGCCTGATGGAGTTCAGGGAAAGGAATTCAATGAAAGAGCATCGTTTAAAACCAGTTCAGGTGAACTATTATTTGGCGGGGCAGCCGGCATTAATATTTTTAATCCGCAAAACATAATGATCAATAAGCATATCCCTGTAATTTATTTCACGAATCTTGAAATTTTTAATAATCCAGTAAGAGTTAATGAAAAAGTAAACGGGAGGATCATTTTAAAGAAGTCAATGACAGAAACCGATGAAATTGTTTTAAAATATCATGAAAACATATTTTCGGTTGAATTTGCTGCACTTGATTATTTCCAACCCGTTAAAAATAAATTCAGGTACAAACTGGAAGGTTTTAATACAAACTGGATCGAATCAGATGCCGGTATCCGCAAAGCCAGTTATACCAATCTCAATCCGGGCACTTATGTCTTACATGTTATCGCATCAAATAATGATGGATGCTGGAATGAAACAGGTGCCACCCTGAAAATAAAAATTCTTCCTCCTTTCTGGAAAACCCGGTTTGCAGTTGCTATTTATTTTATCTTCATTTCGCTTTTGTTATTACTGTTAAGGTATATCATTCTTGAACGTGAAAGGATAAATTTCCGTATTCAGCAAGAGAAGCAGGAGGCTGACAGAAGGCACGAAATTGACATGCTTAAAATAAAGTTTATCACTAATGTCAGCCATGAGTTTAAAACTCCTTTATCGCTGATTATTACCCCTGTTGAAAAACTGTTGAAAACCATCGATAAATCCGATTTAAAGAATCAGCTATTCATGATTCACCGCAATGCAAAAAGGTTGCTCAATCTGGTTAACCAGCTTCTTGATTTCCGCCGCCTTGAAATTCAGCAGATTAAGCTTATATCTTCAGCCGGAGATATAACTTCGTTTACCAGAGACATTACTTATTCTTTTTCAGATATAGCTGAGAAGAAAAACATAACACTGAAGTTTTATTCCGATATTGACAGCCTTATCATATCATTTGATCATGACAAACTCGAAAAAATAATTTTTAACCTGTTGTCAAATGCCTT
>JAJUGM010000132.1 GCA_029268165.1 Bacteroidota bacterium | reverse complement strand
ATTAAAGATTAATTTTATTAGTGAACAAAACAAGCAGATTTTATTCATGTTCAGGTTTATTCATTTTTTTCGATACAATTACAATATTATTCTGACAGTTATGTTTTTTGCAATAGCTGCTGTCATTATTATTTATATTCTTCCCCTTGAAAAAAAATTCAGGTATGAATATCAGAAAGGAACCTACTGGGAACATGAAGACCTTCAGGCGCCATTTAACTTCTCGATATATAAAACCAGAAAGGAATACGTTAAAGAACAGGATTCGGTTTTACGGACATTTAAACCTTATTTCAGATATGACCATGAACTTTCAGGGAAAAGGATCGACGAATTCAAAAATGATTTTTTATCATCATGGCAAGAATATTCCATAAAAAAATTAGGAATAAAGGACGAAAATGAGTATTTAACCAACAGACAATATAAAGATTATCGTGATCGGGGTATTTTTTTTAACCAGCTGATTGAAAAATGGCTTTCTGAAGTATACAGCGCTGGTATTATTGACCTGACGCCTGTTGATAAAGACGGTAAATCACAAGTTAGTGAGATTTATTTAATCTCTGGTAACATAGCCGATTTAAAAGAACTTAGTGAGTTATATACCCCAAAAGCAGCTTTTAATTATATCGATAACAACCTGAATGAGTATCTTAAACAACATAAGAATACATTAATAACCATGTATTCCCCATTTTTCAGTAATCTCAATCTGAATTATTATATTTCTGTCAATGTTACTTATGAGAATGAGAAGTCACAACAAATGAAGAATCAGTTGGTGCAATCCATATCGCGCACCAAAGGTATGATTCAAAAAGGACAGGGCATAATATCAAAGGGAGAATATATTTCCGATGAAAAATTTCAGATACTTGAATCACTAAGGATTGAATATGAAAAGAACCTGGGAAATTTTGCGCGCAGATTAGTAAACGTTGGCAAATCTGTCCTGGTAATAGAATCCTTATTGCTTATTTTTTTGTTTTTAAAAAATTTCAGGAGGGAAATTTTACTTGATACTGTAAAAACTTCATTTATTTTACTGACTATAGTACTAATGGTTATTGCCGGGAGCCTCACATTGCGTTATGACCTTATCAGCATATATATAATGCCCTTTACCATTGTGCCTATTATCTTACGTACATTTTATGATTCAAGGCTTGCGCTGTTTGTTCATGTTATAACCGTTTTGCTTGTCGGCTTTTTTGTGTCTAACAGTTTTTTGTTTGTTTTTCTGAATATTCTGGCAGGAATGGTTGCTATCATCAGTCTCACGAATATTTATCACCGGTCAAAGCTGGTAGTTACATCACTGCTGGTTATGCTGACCTATTCCGTTGTTTATTTCGGGACGGCCATTGTTCAGGAGGGTAACCTGCATACTATTGAATGGAAATATTTTGCATGGTTTGCATTCAATGGAATTCTTATTCTGATAGCTTTTCCGTTGATTTATGTTTTTGAAAGGATTTTTGGATTTTTATCTGATACCACTTTGATGGAACTTTCAGATACCAATCAGCCATTGTTACGCATGCTGGCTGAAATAGCGCCGGGGACATTTCAGCACTCATTACAGGTCGCTAACCTTGCAGAAAATGCGGTTTATAAAATAGGTGGAAATCCTTTACTTGCGCGCACCGGAGCTTTATATCACGATATTGGAAAAATGGATGAACCTTTTTACTTTATTGAAAACCAGTCACCTGGAATGAATCCTCATGATAACCTTGAATTTGAACAAAGTGCAGAAATAATTATTAATCACGTTACCAAAGGAGTAGAGATTGCACGCAAAAATAAACTGCCCGATCCGATTATTGATTTTATCCGAACGCATCACGGAACAACTACGGTACAGTATTTTTACAAATCGTTTCTTAAAAAATATCCTGAACAGGAGGTTGATGTTAAAAAATTTACTTATCCCGGGCCAAAACCTTTTTCACGCGAGCTGGCAGTACTGATGATGGCCGATTCGGTTGAAGCAGCTTCAAGAAGCCTGAAAGAAATAAATGATAATACTCTCGACCATCTTGTTGAAGGTATTATTAATTCGCAGATGAAGGAAGAACAGTTTAATGATGCCAATATAACATTTCGTGATATTACCATGGTGAAGGAGGTATTTAAAACACGGCTAAGAAATATTTATCATGTCCGTATTCCCTATCCTGCCTGAGAAATCACATATCCCTCATATCCACAACAGTAACTTTTTTATATTTTGATTTATCAAAGATAAACTCATTGTCGGCGACTTCCCTGTTCACAGTAAAGTTGGTGAGAAAAACCGAATAGTCTATACCATCTTTGCCCACAGCTGATATTATTGCCAGTTCCTCGGTTTTTTTGGTTATGAAAACTTTTATCCTTGAATAAGGCTGGCGGAGGTTTTTGGGGAAAAGGTCGATTTCATGCATATCAATGCCGTCAATGGTAGTTTCTCCTCTGTACTGGTATTTAAAGTCGCGGTTATACCATGTAAAAATTTTGGCTGGGTTACTGAGAAAGTTTTCATCCTGATTGTCAGGTTGTGTTATGGTTACTTCATTGTCCTGCTGAACATAAGTCCACATGGTTGTACCATCAAAAAAGACAATGGTTCCGCCTGAGGCAACCTTGTATTTATTACCCTTAACCAACACATTGCCTGTGCTGGTTGATTTATGATCTTCTTTATGGTCAACAATAACCAGTTTAAAATCAGCCTGTATTGATTTATACTGTTTTGTTTTTGCAGCGACACGGTCGAGGATTTCTTTGGCAGCCGGATCCTGTTGTGATTCCAACCGACAAGAAATAATACTGAACAGCAGAAGAATCAGGTAACGCATGTTGATTATTTTTTATAATGTTATTTAAGTGTGTTCAAATATTGTTCCAAAGAATGTTCATCGGAGTAAAACACCTGACGTGGCTTACTGCCATCGGGAGGCCCTACAATACCTGCGGCTTCGAGCTGATCCATAATACGGCCGGCACGGTTATATCCGATGGAGAATTTACGTTGAATAAGCGAGGTTGACCCTTGCTGGTGTAGAACAACCAGGCGTGCAGCTTCGAAAAAGAGACTGTCTTTCTTTGAAAGGTCTGCTTCAACTAAATCCGAGGCGTTTTCATCGACATATTCAGGTAAATATAATGCTGTAGGGAATCCCTGTTGAAAAGAAATAAAATCGGTAAGACTTTCTATTTCGGGTATATCAATAAATGCACACTGAAGCCTTATCATATCGCTGCCAGGGGCAAACAGCATATCTCCTCTTCCTATCAGCTGATTGGCGCCGGGGGCATCAAGAATGGTCCGGGAATCAATCATTGAAGTTACCCTGAAAGCAATACGTGCAGGGAAGTTAGCTTTAATCACCCCGGTGATAATATTCGTTGTAGGCCTTTGTGTGGCAATAACAAGGTGAATTCCGATAGCCCTGGCAAGCTGGGCAAGCCTCGCCAAAGGGGTCTCCACTTCCTTACCTGCCGTCATAATGAGATCGGCAAATTCGTCAACAATTACCACAATATAAGGAAGATATCTGTGTCCTTTTTCAGGATTCAATTGTCGTTTGATAAACTTGTGGTTATATTCTTTGATATTTCTGACACCTGCTTTCTTCAGCAAATCATACCGCTGGTCCATTTCAATGGTTAATGAGTTCAAGGTATAAATTACCTTATGGGTATCAGTGATGATAGCTTCTTCTGAATCAGGTATTTTGGCCAGGTAGTGTTTTTCAAGTTTGGAATACAGAGTTAGTTCTACCTTTTTAGGGTCAATCAGAACAAATTTAAGCTGTGAAGGATGCTTTTTATAAAGCAAAGAAGTAATAATGCAGTTAAGACCAACCGATTTGCCCTGTCCGGTAGCACCTGCAACCAGTAAATGGGGCATCTTGGCCAGGTCAAACACATAAGTTTCATTTGATATGGTTTTACCCAGGGCAATTGCAAGGTCATAATTGCATTCCTGAAACTTCCGTGAACTTAATACCGAACGCATGGATACAGTTTCAGGATTCTGGTTGGGTACCTCAATACCAATAGTCCCTTTGCCCGGCATTGGGGCAATAATTCTAATACCCAGTGCAGCCAGACTAAGTGCTATATCATCTTCGAGGCTTTTAATTTTAGAAATACGGATTCCCGGCGCAGGCACTATTTCATAAAGAGTAACTGTAGGGCCAATGGTTGCTTTAATTTTGTCAATCTGAATTTTATAATTTGAGAGCGTTTCTACAATTTTATTTTTATTACTGATGAGTTCCTCATTGGAAACATTAGGATTGTCTGTCTCGTATTTTGCAAGCATTTCAATCGGAGGCATCTGAAAATGAGGCAGGTCGAGCGTGGGATCATAATCTTCAAGCTGGTCGTATGCCGGAAGTTCATCATCATGGTTACCGTTTTCTCCAGGTTGTGAAACCGTCAGCTCAACATCCTCTTCCTTTGTATCATCGGTTTTGATTGTATGAGAATTTGTTATGCCCTGTGGTTCATGCAAAGGAAACTCTGTTTCAAAAACCATGTCATCATCATCTTCGGTTTCCTCTTCCTGGGGCTGATGTGTAATATCATCCTGCTTCCTTTCTGATGCTTTAACAAAAGCATGAATCAGTAAGGATAATATTTTGTTTATTAAAGATACCAAATAGATGAAAGCTTTATGAAAGGAAAATATGATTAAAGCCATTGTAAACACAAGCAGTATGAGCAAAGCCCCTATCTTCCCGGCAAAGGCTATGAGCCACTCACTAACATATAGTCCATGCCTCCCGCCAGGCCCGCTCCCCAGAAAACCCTGAGCACTGTTAAAAATATAACCTAGCCATATAGATAACAATATAGTTGAAATTATTGTAATACGTAGAATCCGACCGACACTGTTAATTCTCACCCTCATCAGTCTGAGGCCAATTAACAAGAACATGAAAGGGACTGAAAAAGATGCAAGGCCAAACCATTGGTTCAGAAAGAGGTTTGCAAGCCATGCGCCTGCTTTACCCGACCAGTTATCGACACGATAATCGGGATTTGAAAAAACCTTATGCCATTCAAAACTCTGGTCTGTTTTCCATGTAAACAAATAGGAAATAAAGGCCAGAATCAGTAAAACTGAAAATGCAATAAAAACCATTCCTACGGTTATTTTAAACCGTTCATCGGCAAGTTTTGCTTTCTTTTTCCCGTTCTTCTCTTCCTGTTTAACATTCTTTTTGCTCATATCAAATGTCAGTTGAGATAAAATGTATTTTTGCACTTCCCGTGTAGCTATCGGGATGGCCTTTCTATGATAGTTTTTATTTATTGATCCAGAAATAAAAACGCCTGCTAAAATAAATTAAGTACATGATAATTCTGATAAAAAACGGAGAAATGTTATTCACAATATAGGCAATGGGGTAAAAATATATTATTCCATATAACGTGCCAATACCTGGCACATCTGCTCGCGGGTGAGTTTAATATATTTCTTGGGAATATGAAAATTGGTTTCGTTGTCAGCAAGGGGTACAAACTTGTCTGCCGTAAAACGCATATTCAGGAAAAACATATTGAGTTCAAATTCCATCAATACCCCGTCTATCTTTTTATAGGGGTTGGTAACATTCGGATTTTTAATTTTGATGTCATGGGTATAATAGATTGAAAACCGGATATCAGAATCAGGGAAGGAAATATTTGCCTTTTTGCACTTAAAACCAAGAATATCCTTTTCTTCATCAACATAATCAATAATCATATTATCCATCAAATCGAAGCAACACATAGGTTCGCCTCTTTTGCCTTCGTACAGAAAGGCATAATTGGGCACTTTAAGTAATGTGGAACACTTTTTCGACCTGAAATGGGTAATGCTGTTTAATTTATAAAGCCCCATGAATCCTTCCATAATATTTATAGCCGAATCGGGATTAAACACAAGTTTCATACGTCGGGGCAACAGGTCGGTTACTTTCTGATGAACTGAATCGGTCTTGTAGGCTATATGATATTCAATTCTTCCCTGCTTGATACTTCTGTTGGCATTATCTTGTAGACAGCCGGCTATAAACAACAGGCACAACGATACTGCTGGTATTGTTTTAGTAATAGCTTTGTTTTTATAAGAAAAATTAACCGGCATGGCTATCTTTACGATACAACAATCACCTGGTTTATTTTTTTTGTCGAACAAATGATAATTTATGTTCAAGTAAGGAAAAGTGTAGATAAAAAATTAAGATAATAAATTTTTATTTTTAGTAATTGCTGAAGTTGAAAATTATTTTTCAGAAACATTTTGTATATATATTCAATATGATAAATATCATTTTGACATGGAATAAATTATAATATATTTGTTTTTGTTGAATAAATTACTAAACTTATTTACTAATATTTATAAATTTGTTTCTAATATTTATACACAAATGAGCTTTAACATCCGAAACCGTAGTTTTTTAAAATTATTGGATTTTACCCCTGAAGAGATTCACTATTTATTAAACCTTTCGTTCGAATTAAAAAAGGCAAAATATTGCGGAACCGAACAACAGCGGCTTAAAGGTAAAAATATTGCCCTGATTTTTGAGAAAACATCTACACGCACGAGGTGTGCGTTTGAAGTTGCTGCCTATGACCAGGGTGCAAATATCACTTACCTCGATCCTGTCAGCTCACAGATGGGGCACAAAGAATCAGTGAAAGATACAGCCCGTGTTCTGGGACGCATGTATGACGGTATTGAATACCGCGGCTACGGTCAGGAAATTGTTGAAACACTCGCAAAATATGCCGGTGTGCCGGTATGGAACGGACTAACCGATGAATTTCACCCGACCCAGGTATTGGCCGATATGATGACTATGATGGAACATTCGGGCAAATCGCTGAACCAGCTTAAGTTCTGCTATCTGGGTGATGCAAGAAACAATATGGGAAATTCGCTTATGGTAGGAGCGGCAAAAATGGGCATTGATTTCAGGGCAGCTGCGCCAAAAGCATGCCAGCCAAAGCAGGAACTGGTAAAAACATGTACTGAAATCGCCTCAGCAACAGGAGCCTCCATTCTGCTTACCGATAATGTGGCCGAAGCGGTTAAAAATGCCGATTTTCTTTATACCGATGTATGGGTTTCTATGGGCGAGCCGGCCTCGGTGTGGGAAGAACGAATAAAGCTGCTAAAACCTTACCAGGTTAACAGCCAGGTAATGGAATTAACCGGTAACCCTAATGTAAAATTTATGCATTGCCTTCCGGCTTTTCATAATCTTGAAACAAAGGTGGGAAAAGAAATCTATCAAAAATTTGGCCTCGATGCAATGGAAGTTACCGATGATGTTTTTGAGTCAAAAGCTTCAATAGTTTTTGACCAGGCTGAAAACAGGGTACATACCATCAAAGCTATTCTTGTGGCAACATTGGGTTAAAAACAATCAGACTGCCCCAATTGGTATAATGAGCCTTCAATATCAATGCATATGATGCTTCTTGATAAATCAGCGTATTCCAAAGTGGTAAATCCCTTAAACAAGGTCAACATAAACAGCTTGTTTGCACGTTCAGTTGTTGCACATCATGTTTCTGGCAAAATATATGTTGATGACCCTCACACACCACGGACATTTTATGTTGTTCACCCCTATGGCATGTCATTGTTGTTTGGTGATTGCAATAACAGTAAATTTAATGAGGAGTTCCGTAATTATGCCCTGAATACAAACAAATCACGGAGCAGTTTTGAATGGATGCAAACTTTTCCAAGAGAATGGGATGCGGTATTAAATTCATTGTTCTATGATTGTTGGGTTAAGTCGTCTGAAAACAATGAAGGAAAAGAAACAGGAATCGTTGAAGTTAATACCCGTGTCAATTTCAGATTTAACAAACAGAAATATCTCGATTTCAGAAACAAAACAAATTTGTCTGCTCATCAGATTGTGAAAACTGATAGTAAACTTTTCCGAGAGATGAAAGGAACCGTTGTGCCTATGTATTTCTGGAATAATGAAGTTGACTTCTGCGCAAATGGCATGGGTTATAGCTTATTTTATCATAATCAGCTTGCTTCTACGGCCTTTTCAGCTTATGTTTATGAAAACAAACTTGAATTGGGAGTTGAAACAGTCCCTGAATTCAGAAATATGGGTTTTGCGCAGATTATATGTTCTGCTGTTATTGACTATTGCCTTCAACAAAATTATGACCCCGTATGGTCATGCCGCCTTGAAAATAAAGCATCATACTATTTGGCTCAAAGAATAGGATTCGAACCCATACTGGAAATTCCCTACTACAGATTAAGCAAATAAATTCACTAATAAAAAAATTTTTTTTTATTTATTGATACTTTAAACTTTTTACTATATTGCGCATTCATTTATGAATGAAAATTTTTGATTTAAATATTTGATTTATATTAAATTAATTATTGTTATTTTAATAATTATCTCATCATTTTCAATAAATATTAATTTTAAAATTTTATTTTTT
>JAJUGM010000131.1 GCA_029268165.1 Bacteroidota bacterium | reverse complement strand
GGCGCATATTAATATAACGCAGTTCTTTGTTCTTTTTCCTGAGTTCAAGCTGCGTTTTTATTCTGGCAACAAGTTCACTGTATGTAAAGGGTTTAATAATATAATCGGCAGCTCCCACCTCGAAACCTTTTATTATATCTTCATGTTCTGTCCGGGCTGTAAGGAAGATGACCGGTATATCCTGTGTAAAGGGGTCTTTTTTCAGTTCACAACTGACTTCATATCCATCCATTTCGGGCAGTGCAATATCTAACAGAATGAGATCGGGTAATTCACGACGGGCTGCCATTAAGGCTTCCTTACCTGTGGTTGCAAGCATAATACCGAAACCCTCTTTATGAAGCACATCGCTCAGATAATTCAGATTGCTTGGAATATCATCCACAAGCAGGATATTGTGCTTTTTCTGCCCTGGTCCGGTTAATGAAACAAAAGGGCTCACCATTGAATTAATCATTGAGAAAATGGTTAGTTTTATCAGGCAATAAAAAAAAGGCTTTTTTATGAAATATCAACCCGAATTAATAATAAGTTTTTAACAGTTGGTCTGATTTTTAAAAAATGAATATTGTTTTTATTGAATAAAAGTCTTACGCTTCAAGCGTTTCAAGCATTTTCTTAAATTCAGGCAGTATTTTCAGAATCTTATCAATCTGATGGGTCTGCGTGAGGGATGAAAGATGATCGCCAAAATGAATAAAAGATGGGATGTTATATTTTTCTCCTGTATTATGGATTTCTGATGCAAAATCATTAATATTTTCAAGTGACATGGCTGACCTTACCTCATTATATCTTGGCAGGAGCGATGAATTGCATGTTTCAATGAATGCTGCGGGTAATTTTCCAAAACGGGTCATATCGTCTCTCATTTCTTCTATAAAATCAGGAATAAGTTTTTTCAGATCCATGCCGTTTAGTAATTTTTCCTGGTACAGAGGTACAGTAAATGATACAGTAGTGCCTTTTGAAAGTTCACTTTTAATTGATATTTCACCATTGCAACGTTGTATCATTTCTTTGCAGATAACCAGACCAAGTCCGGCACCTTTTGATTCAGTCGTACCAATTTTGGCCGGATGAGCATCAATACGGAACAGCTTTGAGAGGTCTTCAGGTGCTATGCCTATGCCTGTATCAATTACTGAAATCTCTGCTTTCATATCCTTCTCTCTCCCTACAATGGTAATCCGGCCTGATGAAGGAGTAAAATTGAGCGCATTTGAAAGCAGGTTCTGCATAACAATACTTATCATAAATCGATCGGCATATATCAGTAAATTATCCGAAACATCATATGACAATTCAATTATTTTTCTTTTAGCCTCTTTATAATTCATTTCAATTACATCTTTTATAAGGCTGGCGATTTCAATTCTTTCCGGTTTGTATTCAAAATTTCTTCGCTGCAGGCGCGACCATTCAAGCAAGTTTTCAAGTATTTTATGGACATGTGTGGAAAGAATAAGAATATGTTTGGCATAACGCTCCATTTTTTCATAATCATGTATATCTCCTTTTGTAAGTATAAGTTCTGAAAATCCCATGATGGTATTAAAAGGATTTTTCAGGTTGTGTGCGACAAAAGAAAAGAATTTATCTTTCTGGTCATTCAGATCTTCCAGCTCCTTGCTTTGTTGTGCGAGTTTTAAATTCAGCATCCTATAACGCTTAATCAGCCTGATCATCATTATGGTTAATATTACTGAGGCAATGAAAAGAAAAATGATTATAATTGTCACAATGGTTATTCTTCTGATGGTATAAGTTTTATTAAGGTTTTGTTGTTTCAGCAAATCATTTTCTTTTTCCTTCTGCGCCAGGTCGTATTTAGCCTGCATTTCCTGAATCAATCGGGTTTTTTCATGATTCAATAACGAATCAGAGTATTGTTTGAATAGCACGAAATAGTTATATGCTTTATCGTATTGCTGAGTAGCAGCAAATAAGTCTGAAAGATTTTTATAGGTTTCACATGCTATGTCAGGAGTTTTTAACATAGTTGTCGCAAGCAGGCTTTCATTCGAATATTTTAGGGCCGCAGGAATATTGTTCATTTTCAGGTATACTTTCCCGATTCTGCTTTTAGCAAGGGCAAGTAAATAAAGATTATTATTTTTCCGGGATATTTCCTTTACCTGATAATAGCAATTAAGTGATTGCGGATATTTCTGAATCCGGTAATAACCTTCTCCGAGCTGAACAAGGAGATTTGCCTTTTTATCTTCCATTTTAAGGCTATCAAATATCATATATGAAATAAGAAAATAGGATAATCCCTTGTCTATACTATCCATTTTTATATATGTAGACCCTATATTGACATAATTATCCGCAATATCAGGTATCAGGTTCAGTTTTTTATTGATAGATAAAGCCTTATTGTAATAACTGCCAGCTTCGGCTAAATTGCCGGTTGCAGCATATACCTGGCCTATTTTATTACAGCAGTAGGCAAATTCTTTTTCTGAACCTGATTGCTCAAAGTGGTTAAAAGCTTCAATTAAAAAGAAAATTGCTTTCTCATATATCCCTTTGATAAAGTACAACTCGGCAATTTTTAAACTGGCTTTTCCTTTCAGAAAGGGGTTATTTAACGAACCGGAAATATTCAGGGCTTTCTGAGCCAGTTCAATGGACTGAGAAGGTTCACTTTGCTGGTATTGATTACTCAGGTCAATTAGAAAAGTAATCTTTGCGCTGTCAGACAAAGAATTTAAAATATTGCTTATGCTGTCAGTTTGGAGGGTTTTAATACTGGCACCAGATGATGGCAGGTAGAAAGTGAAAAATATAAAGAAGGCCAGTAAATTGAGGGAAGAAAGTATGAAACGATACATAAAAAAATTGGTGAAAATATCGTTTACGAATTTAATAAAATATCCGGATTTGTCCTATTGTAATATCAGCCTTTAATAATTATTTTTGATATAAAAAATGACTGAACAATATAATAAAACAGTTAATTTTCTAAATTCCAGAGGAATTGATAATCCTGAAGTGGGTATTGTGCTTGGCACGGGATTGGGGAAAATGGCAGAAAGGATAGATATTATCCAGTCATTACGTTATGAAGATATTCCGGGTTTCCCTGTGGCTACAGTTGAGTATCATCACGGCAGGTTAATATACGGTAGCCTGCAGGGCAAAAAAGTTTTGGCAATGCAGGGAAGATTTCATTATTATGAGGGTTATTCGTTGCAACAGGTAACTTACCCCATAAGAATTATGAAAATGCTTGGTATCAAATATCTGTTACTGTCAAATGCTGCCGGAGCACTGAATCCGAAATATAAAAAAGGGAATCTTATGCTGATTGAAGACCATATCAATTTCCTTCCGGATAATCCCTTAAGAGGGATGAATGATGAAACCTTAGGTCCCCGTTTTCCCGACATGAGCCAGCCATATTCTGCTTATCTCAACGAAAAATTGTTGTCTGTGGCGGCGAAGGAAAAAATTATTTTATATAAGGGAGTATATATTGCCGTAATGGGTCCGAATCTTGAAACAAGGGCAGAATATCGTTTTTTCAGAAATTTTGCCGATGCCATTGGGATGTCAACCGTGCCTGAAGTAATAGTTGCCAATCATATGGGTTTGCCATGTGCTGCCATTTCGGTTCTGACTGATGAATGTGATCCTGATAATCTGAAGCCGGTGAATATAAATGAAATTATTGAAATTGCCGGCAAAGCAGAGGAGGGCCTTGTTAATTTGTTCAGTAACTTGATAAAAACATTATAAAATATTCATTCCATTAATATAAGCCAATTATTATTTTAAGCTTATTGGTATAATAGTGCACATGCTCTAACCGGCGATCCATCACCATCCTCAATTTTTAAGGGGAAACAGGCAAAATAGAAGTTTTTACCATATATTTTCTCCAATCCCTTGAGGTTTTCTATAATAATTATGTTTTTCGATAAGAATCTGATATGATTATTAAAATTTTTACTATTAATAGTATCTATACTTAAAGTATCAATGCCGATTCCTTTTATTGCAAACCGGCAAAGATATTCTACCGATTTGTCTGTGAGAACCGGAAAAGATTCTGTATATTCCTTTTTCCCCCAGAATCTGTCCATTCCTGTGTTTATTAAAATGAAATCGGTCTCAGCTATCTGGTTATGATAAGTTTGTAGATAATCAGGGTGAATTGAGCTTGAATGCTGAAATGCCCTGCAATCAATAACCATCCCTTTGCCATAAAAACACGTTAATCTTTCTGTTGCAGTGGAGAATCCTTCCGGAATCATATGATAGGGACAGTCAACGTGCGTACCGTGATGTGAAGAAAGCGCCATCTTTATTTCACGGTATTTATCCTTTTTTAAATTGGCTATTGTTTTTATAACCGGAATTTCATCACCGGGGAAGACGCTGATATTGTCTGACAGGGTATGCGAGAGGTCAATGATTTCCAATAGGTTCATATCGATTTAAAAAAGGCTGCTATTCCGAGACAATTTTTAGTCAGCCTTATGATTTAAACATAAAATATACTGCGCCTACCATACAGATTCCTGCCCAAAGATAATTGAGCTTGACAGGTTCTTTAAGGTAAAGGATGCTGAATGGAATAAATACAGTAAGTGTAATTACTTCCTGCATAATTTTTAATTGCGAAACGCTTAACTCAGAGCTTCCAAACCTGTTGGTTGGCACTTGCACAAGATACTCAAACAAAGCAACTCCCCAGCTGAGAATAGCTGCAATAATCCAGGGATACGAACGAAGATTTTTCAGGTGTCCGTACCATGCAAAAGTCATAAATACATTGCTCACTGTAAGTCCGAAAGCAACTGTTAATATGGTTCTCATATTAATATTGGTGAAAGATTTTGTTACGGTTAAATGTAATTTTAACGCAAAAATCAAAAAAAAGTTTGTTAAAAATTATAATAAAAAAATTTTACTCATTTATGCTTGCTAAAAAGAACAAAATTTATATAAATTTACTGCCGTACTAACAAATCTAATTTTATTTGTAAAGACGTGGCAAAGAAAAGGATAATAAAGGCTTATGAACAGCTGCCCGAAGAACTGGTAGAAAAGATTAAGGAAAAATATCCTGACGGGTTTGATGATCATTTAATCACTTTCACCAATACACGTGGAGAAATTGAGGTTGCATTGCCTTTTGAAACTGATGACACGTATTACCTGGTGAAAATGCCCAAGAGCTCGGCTGCTGAGGATGAAGAAGAATTTGAAACACCGGCATACGACGAATTCGATAATTTTGAAAATCTGGAAATCGGAGAAGATGTTGCAGATGAGGAAGAATAAAATGGATGTTAGTTAAAATGCATCCTATATGTGTTAATATATAAAATCCTTTACTTGGGGGTTATTAATTTGATATAAGGGCTGGTAAATTCTTCAGAAAGCAGATCCATAATTATAATATCGTGTCTTTTACCGGCGAAGAAGCGTCCCTGGCGCCTTCTTCCGCTTTCTCGGAATCCGATCTTTTTGTAGGTAGCAATAGCACGTTTGTTATATTCATATACATATAAATATATGTTATGCAGGTTAAGCACATTAAATCCATAATCAATTAACAGTGAAGAAGCTTCGGTTCCGATTCCTTTATTCCAGTAATCCGTTTCTCCTATGAAAATACCCATCATAGCAGTCTGGTTTACTGGGTGTATTTCATGCAAACCACAGGAGCCGATAAGCTTATCTGTTTGCATTTCATGGATTCCGAAAATTTTGTTTTCCTTACGAAGGTTTTTCAGGATTTCTATTTCCTCTTCAGGAGTAATACTATAAGTTGGTTCAAGATATTGGCTTATGTTAAAGTCATTCAGCCATGCACAATAAATCCCTGCGTCTTCTATTGCAGGAGGGCTCAGGTAACATTTTTGTCCGATTAATTGTTTGTAATACTTCATAAGGCAAATATAAGTAAGTTATTCAATACGCCAGTCAATTTCAGGAAGGCCGTGATTGCGCAATATTTCGTTTGTTTTTGAAAAATGCCTGCATCCGAAGAACCCGTTAAATGCCGAATAAGGAGAGGGGTGTGCTGCTTTAAGTATATAGTGTTTTTTTTCGTCAATTAGGGATGCTTTTTCATGGGCAAATTTTCCCCAGAGTAAAAAGATCAGACCAACGCGCTGTTTCGAAAGCTCTCTGATTACTGCATCCGTGAATCTTTCCCACCCTTTTCGTTGATGCGAACCTGGCTGATTTGCCCTTACAGTAAGTGTGGCATTGAGCAGAAATACTCCCTGGTGCGCCCATTTCTCAAGGTTGCCATGGGCAGGAACGGGAATACCTATGTCATCATTAATTTCTTTAAAAATATTTACAAGTGAAGGGGGAGGAGCAATTCCTTTAGGAACAGAGAAACACAATCCATGTGCCTGGCCTGCCCCGTGGTAAGGGTCCTGGCCTAAAATAACAACTCTCACGCTATCGAACGGAGTAAGATTAAAAGCATTAAAAATTAATTTTCCGGGTGGGTATATGATATATCTTTTCTTTTCTTCAATCAGAAATTCTTTCAGTTCACTAAAATAAGGCGCGTTGAATTCATCATTTAAAACTGATTTCCAGCTTGTTTCAATATGTGGATTAACGCCACTCATCTGTTTAAATTTTGCGATAAAATATTATGACAGCTTCAAAAATAACTAATTCTGTTGATATAATTTTTTCAACATCCTATCTGATGCCTTATCATTAATTAATTGTCAGGTTCTGACTTTTCAGGTAAAACAAAATGAGGCAAAATAACAGGTGTGCTATATGTTATATTTGTTTTGATGTTGGTAAATAAGCCATTATTGTAATAATTAATTTCCTAACTTTGAAATAAATGAATTTCAATTTAAAAATATGCTGAAAAAGAGATTGTTATATTTAATCATCGGTTTGTTTTTCCTTTTATTTATCAGCATTTTTTTTCTTAAACGAGAAACCAGGCCTAAAACAGGCGAACCATTTCGTTTGATTCCGGTTGATGCGTCGTTGGTTATTCAGATTAATAATTATGAAGCATTACTTAAAAAGTTTTATAATCAAAGCGGGATATGGAATGAACTAAAAAATACGGCATTATTTAATCCATTAAACAATCAGATAAGGTTTCTGGATTCAATAATGCATAAAGTTCCTGAAATGAAACAGTTATTAACAAGCACCACCTCCTATCTTTCATTTCATTATACTGGCAGGGACAAGATAAGTTTCCTGCATATTTTTGAAATGCCCAAAGGGTTGACTCCGCGCAGAATTAATTCATTGATTGAGGAATTTGTTATTCGCCAGGGGACAATAAGTGAACGGAATTATGATGGAAGAAAGATTTATGAAATACGTCTTCTTGATACGAACAAATCAAAGGGTATAGGGTATTGTTATGTGAAGAATTTTTTTGTAATAAGTTTTTCGACACTTTTGCTTGAAGATTTAATTCGTCAGGCAGATAATAATATTTCGATTACTGATCAGAAAGGTTTTAACAAGGCTTTACTTACAGCTGGAAAAAACGTTGATGCCAATATTTTTGTTAATTTCCGCAATCTTCCAAGATGCCTGTCTACAGCAGTTAACAACGAATATAAAGCTGAGGTAAGGGCATATACTTCGTTTGCCGAATGGGGAGAACTGGATGTAAATTTGTTACAGGATGTTTTTTTACTTAACGGTTTTATCCTGACATCGGATTCAGGCAGTTATACAGCTTCAATGTTCGATAAACAGAATCCACAAAAGATAACGGCTGATGAGGTTTTACCTTCATCTGTTGCATCATTCCTTGTGATTGCTGTTTCTGATGGAGGCCAATATTTTGAAGATTATCATAAATATTTGAAAACAATTGGCAGGTTTAATCAATATTCCCGTAGCCTTGATGTGTTGAAAAATACTTATGAAATTGATTTTTTGCAGGAATTTTTAGATGTTTGGGATAACGAAATTACTGTAGCTTTTGATGCAACCGTTACTGATGGTACAAACAAACCCAATTCCTATTTGTTATTAAAGGTTAAAAGCCAGAGCCTCGCTGAAGACAGATTTTCTTCAATTATACGTCGAATGAATGATAAAGAATCAGGCTCCTCAACAAATAGTACAATGATTTATAAGATTGATAATGAACTTTCTTATAAGATATATCATTTACCTATCAGGAAATTAACAAGCAAAATTTTCGGAGAAGTTTTTGCAAACATTGATAATCATTATTTTACCTTTGTCTCAAACTATGTTGTTTTTTCAAATTCAATCGAGGCACTTGGTAAATTATTACATGACATTGTGCTGAACAAAACCGTTGTAACAAATTCAGCATATAAAGATTTTAAAAGCAATCTATCACCCAGATCAAATATTTATTTTTATGCAAATATCGGGAAGGCTAACCAGGTATTTCCGAGATATCTTTCAGACCATTTTATAAAGGCATGGAATCAGCATATTGAAGCGTTTCAGAAAATTCAGGTTTTCGGGTTTCAGATGTATT
>JAJUGM010000130.1 GCA_029268165.1 Bacteroidota bacterium | reverse complement strand
CGATAAATCGGGAGTACTGCACGATGAACCATACAGGCTGTTTTTAGACGAAATGCGTGAATCGGTTCAGGCAACATCTTTATTATCTGTTGTCGGACTTGGCAGCAGTCGTTTATCTGAAATTGCTTCCCGTATAGAAAAATCAGCTACACAATTAAATCGTCCAATTAATAATTTAGTTCAGTTAGGATATCTTACACGTGAAGTGCCTTTTGGCGAGCATAAAAAGAATAGCAAAAAGGGTATTTACAGAATAAGCGACCCTTTTATGAATTTTTATTTTAGTTTTGTTATACCTAATTTGTCAAGACTAGAATTGGGATTAACTGATATAGTGTATGAAAATATTAAATCACGTTTAAATATTTTTATTTCCCGTGAGTGGGAGAATTTATGCCGGAGATCCATTCCTGCATTACCGATTGAAGGCATATATTTTGACATCGCATACAGGTGGTGGGGCAATAATATTAAAGGCAAACCTATGGAAATTGATATTGTTGCTGAATCGGCAGATAAAAATTACTTATTGATAGGAGAATGTAAATGGTCGGATGAACCTGATGAGCATTTGCTTTATAAAATAAAAGAGAAAATTTCTTTATTCCCTTATTGTAGTAATTATAAGAAAATTATTCCCGCAGTATTTATAAAAAATAAAACTCAGAAATTAGATAAAATAACAATTTTTACACCCGAAGATATTCTTGGAAGATTAAAATAATTTTGAATTACATGATTTTTATTATTCAAAAAATAGATGATAATTTACAATTCAACATATTGTAACCTATTAAATTTAAAAAGACTCTGTATTAGTAATGGGGAAAAAGCTAACAATTCACAATCCCGACTCATATGGGAGGCCTTCAACCTCCGCCACACCTTCAGCCCCGAGAACGAGCCTGTAAACATTTTTGTATAAGGTAGTAGCTGGTTTATTATTAAATATGACATCTTCCCACGCCATTCATCAGTATACGCATTTTTTAAAAACATTCATAAGAAATGCCTGGCAAAAACACCGTGCCCACCACCCCCCACGTCATTGCGTGGAAGCGATTAATTACAAACAGGAAAGAAAATTTACAAGAAAACAGAAGAATATCATTTATTGAAATAGTATTAATTATTTATAAAAGCAGTAAATTTGTATATTATCAGAGTTAAGATATTATGACCAGATTAATTAGCATCGATAAAGAAATATTAAGTGGTACCCCTGTTATTGCAGGAACTCGTGTTCCTGTGAAAAACCTTTTCGATTATTTGGAAACAGGAGAAACTATAGAAACATTTTTAAAAGATTTTCCTTCGGTTAAAAAAGACCATGCAATAGCCTTGTTAGCTGCCGCTCAGAAATTATTGACAACTTCATCAGAAATACTTTATGAAGATATTACTTGATGAGTGTGTCCCTGTCAGGTTAAAACAACATTTGGTTGGTTTTAATGTTTCTACTGCTACTGAATTAGACTGGTCGGGATTAAAAAATGGTAAATTAATTCAAATGGCCATTGATTCAGGATTTGATGTTCTAATAACCGTAGATAAAAATCTACAGTTTCAAAAAATATAAAAGAATATCATATTACCATAGTTATATTTGATTTGTTGTTAAACCGTTTACAAGATATGATCCCGTTAATTCCAAAGTTTATCAAACTACAATCAGAATTTAAGAAGAAAGAAATATACATAATAAAATAACACTTATAAAGTGTAACCCCTCTGTAAAACAGATTTTTCACACGTTAATCTGAATTGGTAATCGGTAGTATTCGGATGATTTAATTTAACTGAAATTTGCACTTTTCTGCCATGCTTACAGCTACTGCTTAACGCCTGCCATTGTCGTTCATCCAACATTCTGCCACGTCATTTATCAGTCACACTTTTATAGAAAGACATTCATAAGAAATGCCTGGCAAAAACACCATGCCCGCCACCCCTCACGTCATTACGATAAAGCGGGAAGGATGTATGGTCAGGTTTTAGTAAGCCTGAGCTGACGAAGTAATCTGCCCGATGAAAATCAAGAACCCGGATTTGTCATTAACCTTGCTTTTCTAATGACCGCCATTAGAAAAATCGGTTAATATTTAATTGAAGATTAATGTTTTGTAATGACAAATCGATTAAGAAAAACTAAAAAATGTAATCAGGGATGCTTACATTTTAAGTTTTTCTAAATCGGGGAAGTCATTAGTTCGCTATACTCCTAATGACTAATCCGGGAATAACCATAGCCCGTGAATTAATATGTGCGAGAGATGAATCGTTCCCTCATTTTTTAATGGGTTAATCCATTTTTACTTTATATCTTTGTTTAAAAATCCGTTTTCAATGAGCGAAAAAAAGGAAAAGAGGTCGTTCCTCGAAAAATTCAGGCATAAATACCGGTTGTCCATTTATCGTGATGAAACATTTGAAGAATTACTGAACCTGAAGTTATCCAAACTGAATGTTCTTACAATAGCTTCAGTACTTACACTGTTATTTCTTATCATTGTCATTTCCATAATTGCCTATACACCTGCCAAGGAATTAATACCCGGTTATCCTGACCAGAAAACATTGAGAAATATTAAACTTAATGCACACCGGCTTGATTCATTGGAACTGGAAATGAAAAAGCGGGATGTATATTTTGAAAACATACGCAGAATAATATCAGGAGAAGCGCCTGAAGAATTTGCTGCTCCGGAAGACACTGTAGTTACTAATACTGAGATTAGTTTTCAACGTTCGCGTGAAGATTCTTTTTTGCGTAGCATGGTCGAGGCTGAACAGCCCTATACACTGCTCACTGATGACAGAAGAAGGCAACAGGCCTCATTGTCAAATATACTCTTTTTTGCACCGGTAAAAGGTATTGTTACCAATTCGTTTAATCCGGTAATTCAACATTATGGGGCTGATATTGTTGCCGGGCCTAATGAAGTTGTAAAGGCAGTGCTGGACGGAACAGTAATATTTGCATCATGGACAATTGAAACAGGCAATGTTATTCAGATTCAGCACGAAAACAATCTGATTTCAATTTACAAACATAATGCCGAATTGTTGAAGAAAACGGGCGACCGTGTCAGGGCTGGCGAACCTATTGCCATAATTGGCAATTCGGGCGAGCTTACAACTGGTCCTCATCTTCATATTGAACTATGGCATAATGGGAATCCGGTTAACCCTGAAAATTATATTTCGTTTTAAAGTCTGATGATACATATGAGAAAACGAATTGCCATTTTAGGGTCAACTGGATCAATTGGTTGTCAGGCTCTTAGCGTAATCGAAAAAAATTCCGAAAAATTTGAAGTCGAGCTCCTTACTGCCGGCAGAAATAAAGAATTATTAATTCAACAGGCATTAAAGTTTAGGCCCAAACATGTGGTTATTGGGGAAGATTCTTTATATCAGGAGGTGCATCGTGCATTATGTTCCTTACCGGTAAATGTTCATGCAGGCTATCAGTCAATCATTGATTGTGTTACCATGGAATCAGTTGACTTGGTAATTACTGCTATGGTTGGTTTTTCTGGTCTGCTTCCGACTGTTTCGGCAATTAAACACCGCAAGGCTATTGCCCTTGCCAATAAAGAAACCATGGTTGTGGCAGGTAATCTTGTTACTAAAATGGCCGCTGATTATAAAGTTGATATTATACCGGTTGACTCAGAGCATTCTGCCATATTTCAGTGTCTGCAGGGTGAAGGCAACAACCCTCCCGAAAAAGTAATACTGACTGCTTCAGGAGGTCCATTCAGAGGAAAGAAATTAAAAGAACTCGAAAAAGTTACCAGCGAAGAAGCCCTGAAACATCCTAACTGGAATATGGGTAATAAAATTACTATTGACTCGGCAACATTGATGAACAAAGGCCTTGAAGTAATCGAAGCCAGGTGGCTTTTTAATTTGCTGCCAGAACAGATAGAAGTGATTATTCATCCCCAGTCTGTAATTCATTCCATGGTACAGTTTGCTGACGGTTCAATTAAAGCCCAGATGGGACTGCCCGATATGCGGCTTCCTATTCTTTATGCGCTGGGATATCCACATAGAATAAAATCAGATTTTATTCCGCGGTTTGATTTTAGCCATTATCCGATTCTTACTTTTGAAAAACCCGATTTGAAAGTATTCAGGAATCTTGACCTTGCCTTTCAGGCCTTAAAAAAAGGGGGAAATATGCCATGTATTATGAATGCAGCAAACGAAGTAGCCGTTGATGCATTTCTTCATCACAAGGTCCGTTTTTTACAGATACCTGATATCATTGAAAAGGTTATGTCAAAAATTACATTTATAAACACTCCTGTACTTGAGGATTTTCAGCAATCTGACCGTGAAGCCAGAAATTATGCTAAAGCATTATTAAATTTTTAATAGTGTTAGTTAGGCAATAATTCATAAATTTGCTGCCATTATTATTAAATTTATGGGTGTTGTAATTCAAATCAGTCAGCTATTGCTGAGTCTTTCACTACTTATCATTTTGCATGAAATAGGACATTTTGTTTTTGCACGTTTGTTTAAAACCCGGGTTGAAAAGTTTTACCTTTTTTTTAATCCATGGTTTTCCATTTTTAAAATTAAAAGAGGTGAAACCGAATATGGATTAGGATGGCTTCCTTTGGGTGGATATGTTAAAATATCCGGAATGCTTGATGAGTCTTTAGATAAGGAACAGTTAAAACAACCACACCAGCCATATGAATTCAGGTCAAAGACAACGTGGCAGAGATTACTGATTATGCTTGGAGGTGTTATTGTAAATCTGATACTCGGATTTGTTATTTATTCCATGATTTTATTTATATGGGGCGAGAAATTTCTTCCGAATAAAAACCTGAAAGACGGCGTCTGGTGTGTTGACTCGATTGCCTATGATATTGGCTTCAGAAATGGCGATAAAATTATTTCGGTTAATGGTAATAATATTGAACGATATGATGATATTTTTAAGAACGTGTTGTTTGGCGGCAAGGTTGAAGTAATCCGGAATAATGAAAAAACAACTTTTTTATTGCCGGAAGATTTCATTAAAAAAATAATCGACAAACGAAACGTAATTCTTTTTTATCCGCGTATTCCTTTTATTGTTAAGGAAGTTCCCGATACCTCAATTAATAGTAAGAGCGGACTTAAACCTAAAGACCAGGTGGTTGGAATTAACGGCCAACAGTTTACCTATTATGATGAATACCAGTCTATAATTGACACCATTAAACCAGGGATTGTTCAGCTTGAAATAATAAGAAATGGTGAAAGAAAAACTATTGCCGCGCAACTTAATCAGAATAAGAAACTGGAAATATTTAATTTCATTCCTGATCTTGAGGAACTTGAAAAATTAGGCTTTTATCAGTTGGAAACCAATACTTTTACTTTTTTGCAGGCTATTCCTGCTGGTTTTCAGCTTGCAAAAGAAAAGCTTGCCTTTTATGTAAAACAGTTTAAACTGATTTTTGATTTTAAAACAGGTGCTTATAAGGGCCTGGGCGGATTCGGCACTATTGGCGGTTTATTTCCTAAAACCTGGAGCTGGGAAATATTTTGGGAAATTACTGCTTTCTTATCACTTATTCTGGCCTTTATGAATGTATTGCCCATCCCGGCCCTTGATGGCGGGCATGTGATGTTTTTGATCTATGAAATGATTACAGGCCGGAAGCCCAGTGAAAAATTTCTTGAGTATGCCCAGATAGCTGGTATGGTGTTGATTTTATCATTGCTTGTCTTCGCAAATCTTAATGATATTTTGCGTTGGATCGGCTCTAAATAAATAATTTTATATAAATCATTTCAATCAATTAATAATTGCTATTTTTACATTACAAAAATTACCGTTATGAATGCTTATATTTTATTGTTTTCCCTTGGTCCTACTGAAATAATTTTAATTATTGCAGTTGTTCTGCTGATGTTCGGGGGCAGAAAGATACCCGAACTGATGAGGGGATTGGGACAAGGCATGCGCGAATTTAAAAAGGCTTCAAGAGGTGAAGAAAATACCGATAATGAAAAGCCATCAGATAACAACCAAAAATAGTTTTAATAAATATTTTTATGCCTGTCATTGATAAACATGACAGGTTTTTTTATTTTTCTTTCAGAGCAATTCTATGAAATATGACAAGGCCATCAGGATATATTAAAAATGTTTTCATTATTGTATTGGTCTTTATTTTTATGGGCTTTATTTCAGATGAAAGGACTGTATTTGAGGTTGAAAGATCAAAAACAGTTATATCAGATTCAATTCCCCGGTATCCGGATATTTATTATGAATTTAAAATATCCGAACTTAACAAGTTGTCTCCCATCGAACTCGATTACAACAATTTTGTAAGGGAATATATTGAGCTATATTCAATACAACGCCGCCACGAATTTGCCCGGATAATAGGATTGTCTCAGCTATATTTCCCTATCTTTGAAGAGACACTCGACCGGTATGCGCTGCCTCTGGAACTGAAATATCTGACAATAGTTGAGTCAGGCCTTGTTCCAACAGCTGTCTCAAAATCGGGAGCAGTTGGATTATGGCAGTTTCTTATGGGCACCGGTAAAATGTTTGATCTGACAATTAATTCATATATCGACGAACGATGTGATCCCTATAAGTCAACAGAAGCAGCATGTAAATATCTGAAATACTTATTTAATACGTTTAACGACTGGAAACTGGTATTATCATCATATAACGGAGGCCCGGGCGAAACGCGCAAGGCCATTGAAAGAGCAGGGGGCGAGACAGATTACTGGAAACTCAGACCTTATCTTTCAGAGCAGGCAAAAAATTATGTGCCTGCTTTTATTGCTATTGCTTATCTCATGAACTATTATGCTGATCATAATATAAAACCTGTTGAACCGCTTTATAATTATAAAAAAATTGATACTATTTATCTGAATTATTCGGTTTCATTCAGACAGATTTCGCAAATGATTGGAATTCCGCTGGAACATATAAGATTTCTTAATCCTGTATATAAAAGAGACTATATTCCCGAATTAAAATCACCTGCCTTGCTGATTCTGCCAGCTGATAAAGTGATTCAGTATTTAAACAATGAAGCAAATATATTAGGATATTATAACGAGCCCGTTGATTATAATACCCTTCTGAAAAATGCCGGAAGTACCGAAAATAAAGTGAAAATTGTACATGTTGTTCAGCATGGAGAATTTCTTCATAAAATTGCCCTGCAGTATGGTTGCACCATTGAGAATATCAGGGCATGGAATAATTTACAGGATTTATCAGCTCATCCTGGTCAGCAACTAATTATATGGGTTGATAAAGATTTTAAGAAAAAATAAACTATCTTTCCCAATATTATTTGTTTTTATTCAGAACAATTTAAAGCTGAATATTATGAGAAACGCGCTGTTAATAGCATCATCAATCTCTGTTTTATTGTTGTCATGCAAAACTGATTCCAAACCGCTGTTGCCTGATGTAATCGGTAAGCAAGGTGAAGTGGCTGTTGTGATCAATAAGGCTGACTGGGATACAAAAGTGGGTGAGGAATACCGCATTATTTTCAGTATGCCTTACGAAATGTTACCACAATACGAACCAGTATTTAACGTTTTTCAGGTTCCTTATGATGCTTTTAATGAACTTTTTATCCGTCACAGAAATGTCATTTTTACTCAGATATCGCCAAAATATTCACAACCCCGCTTATTAACCGAACGCGACCGGTATGCCAGGCAGCAGGTGTTCATCTATCTGCAGGCTCCTGATGACAGCGCATTTGTAAAATTATTAAGAAGCAATGGGAATAAAATAATCAGTTTTCTCAACAGGGCAGAAAGAGAACGTATACTAAACCTTCATCTGAAGAACCTTGATTCAAGGATACAGGAAAGGATTATTAAGAAACATAACATTTCACTTGTTATACCTAAAGGTTATAAAATTGAAAGAGATTCGGCAGACTTTACATGGATCAATCAGGAAATAGGAGATATTATTCAGGGAATCTTGATTTATCAATTTCCGTTTCATGATTCATCCCAATTCAGGCGACAAGAGCTTATAGACATTCGTGATAAATTTGTGAAAAAGTATATGCCTGGCGAAATCGAGGGGTCGTATATGATTACCGAAAAGCTAATAGAACCATTATATAAAGAATACCTTTTTAAAGGCAACAGATATGTTGCTGAAATGCGTGGTTTATGGAAAGTAGAGAAAGGTATTTCCATGGGCGGCCCTTTTGTAAGCCTGTCAACACTTGATGAAAAAAATAAACGTATAGTCACCATAGAAGGCTTTGTATACGCTGCTGGCCATAATAAGCGCAATTTCATTCAGCAGGTTGAAACTATTTTATACAGCATGAAAGTACAAAACTGAAACAGAATATAATTCCGTATTATTTATACTTACTGATTGGCTCCCGATAATAATTATATTCATTAAAAAAATGTGTTTCAATTAAACCCAAGTGCGATGAATAAAAAAATACATCCAGGCGAATAAAAATCTGAAGTATTTTTAGAGGAGATT
>JAJUGM010000129.1 GCA_029268165.1 Bacteroidota bacterium | reverse complement strand
TGGTGAGGTCAATGACCGAGTCATCAAGCAAAACAAGATCCTGATAGGTGGACGGATTGAAACCATACAAATCAAAGCTCACTGACATACTCTTTTTTTCAGAGTAATAATCAGAGTTCCCTTTTTGTCCCTTCAGGATAAAGGAAGTCTTACCTTCTGTATTTATTATTTTAACCGGAACTTCATAATCATTATAAATAAACAGGTCACGGTCAAAATAGGCACCGAATGTATTATAACCCCATTCTGAATAAGCCGGCAGGTCAGGGAATGATTTATCAGGGATGAAAATTGATTTCTGCAGGTCGTAATCTTTGCTGCATGATAATGCTAACATGCAAAATATGATATAGTAATACTTATTTGTTTTCATAGACGATAATTTTTAAAAGGGTAAGCGAATATTAAACTGAAAGCCTCCGCCGCCAACAGGTTCAGCTAAACCAGATGTACCTGAAGTAAAAACAAACGTTGGCACACATGCTTCAATATTTACTCCGGCGAAGCGGTTTTTCCCAATTTTGAGACCTACTGCCAGAAAAGCCGAACCAACCATCGAATAAGGTTCCTCAATAACTTCGGAAACCTCATCCTGATAGGTCTTCATTTCCTCATTAAAAAATGAAATTTTTTCTTTTGTATGTATATGGAAATTAAAATCGGCGCCGATTTTATAATAAACATTAACCCACCAGTCTCTGCCTGGGTTAGGATATATTTTTATTTCGAGGGGAATACCCAGATAATGTGAATTCTGTATTATTTCCTTTACCCTGGCATATTCGCTATTGTTCCCTTCTTCTTTATACAATACATAAAAGAATTCTGATGAACTCCTCCAGTACATTTGTTTGCCTATGGAACTTTCAAGATGGGTATACCTTAAACCCGATGTCAGCCCTATAACATTATTCAATACTTTATATTCCCCTTTAATACTGAAATAGTTCTTGTAAAACATGGCATTAATCTGGTCTGTCGAATAGTCATCATAGTAATCATAATAGTAGTAATAATAATAAGGATTTACATCATCACGGATATAATCCTTGGCAGGTGAATTACACGCAATAAAATCAATACCGGCATCAACATAAATGAATTTTTGCTTTTTATCCTGGCTGTTGGCAGGTAAAATTATAGCCAGATAAATGAAAATGAACAGGATTAGCTGTTTTTTTATTTTATTCATATTAAGTTGATTTTTTAGCATTGATGAAATTCGTTTGTAACAGGTTGCTTTTTAATTGCAAAAATGTTTCTTTTTTTATAAAATCAAAAAGCCTATTTTTGAGACAGCAATAGATTATTGATTATGTATTATCTTTTTAAGAAAGAAATCAACGGGTTTTTCAGTTCGTTTACCGGTTATGTTGTAATTATTACTTTTCTTACCATAACGGGTTTATTCCTGTGGGTATTTGAGGGGCCTATGAATATAACCGAAGGAGGATATGCAACATTAGATTCTTTGTTTATCATGGCTCCCTGGGTATTTCTTATGCTTATTCCTGCCATTACCATGCGAATGTTTTCAGAAGAAAAGAAAACAGGCACGCTTGATTTATTATTAACCAGGCCGCTGAGCCTTACGCAAATTATTTTAGCCAAATATCTGGCTGCTCTGGTATTGGTTATTCTTGCGCTTTTACCAACATTGATATATTTTTTATCTGTTGTTTTACTCGGAAACCCGGTTGGCAACATTGATACCGGAGGTACATGGGGGTCATATATCGGACTGTTTTTTCTGGCAGCAGGTTATGCCATAATTGGCCTTTATTGTTCATCGCTGAGCGAAAATGTGATTGTTTCATTCCTGCTGGCTGCCGCCATTTGCCTGTTTGTTTGTTTTGGGTTTGACAAAATAAGCTCAATGGGTTTTCTCGGACATATAGGTGAAATAATTCAAAAACTGGGTATTTACGAACATTACAAATCATTAAGCCGTGGTGTGATCGACTCACGGGATATCGTTTATTTTATTGCCCTTGTGGCTGTTTTCCTTATTCTTACACGATATAACCTTGAAAAAAGAAAGTAGTTATGAGTATTCATAAATCTGCAGGAAAATTAAGAAAACAGTTCAGAACATTTTTACAGCTTGTTACGGTAATTCTGGCTGCAGTAATACTTTCATCACTCTTTTTCAGGATTGACCTTACAGCAGAAAAAAGATACACGCTGTCAGGCTATTCAAAACGAGTACTGAAAAATTTGCATGATGTTGTTTTTATCAGGGTTTATCTGGAAGGCGATCTGAATATTGCCTTTCTTAAAATGCAGCGTTCAGTGAGGGAGATGCTTGATGAATTCAGAATATACGGGAAAGACAATCTGCAGTATATGTTTATCAACCCGTTTGAAAGCAATGATGCACAGATTAGAAAAGATATGTTCAATGAACTGTATGAAAAAGGCCTTAAACCGGTGAATATATTATCGAGCGATAAGGAAGGCGGTAGTTCTGAAAAAATTATTTTTCCGGGCGCTGTCATTACGTATAGGGGAGTAGAAGTACCGGTCAATCTACTACAGAATAATCCGCAGTTGTCGGCAGAGGAAAATATCAATAATTCATTGCAATTACTTGAATTTGAGTTAATTAAAATAATAAGTTCCCGGACGAAGGATAATACGGAAAAAGTAGCTTTTGTTGAAGGCCATGGAGAGCTTGATGAATATCAAACCGAAGATATTTCGAAAGAAATAGCATGGTTTTATCAGGTGGACAGGGGCAGGATTCAGGGGAAGCCTGGTGTACTCGACAGTTATAAAGCTGTGATTATTGCCAAACCTGTGTTGCGTTTTAGCGAGCAGGACAAGTATGTTCTCGACCAGTATCTGATGAAAGGCGGACGAATATTATGGTTCCTCGACAGGGTAGATGTAAGCGCTGACAGCCTTGCTATGGGTTCAACAATAGCTATGATTAATGACCTGAACCTGGATGATATGCTGTTCCGCTATGGTGTAAGGGTAAATCCGGTGCTTGTTAAAGATTTGCAATGCAATATTATTCCGGTTAATGTAGCGCTTGCCGGTAATACACCTGATTTCAGGCCTTCACCATGGTACTATTTTCCTTTATTATCATCTCCTTCTGCACATCCGATAACCCGTAACCTGAATATGATTAAGTCGGAGTTTGTCAATACCATTGATACCATTGGCGCCCGGAAAGGAACCATGAAAACAGTACTACTTAGAACGTCGGTATATTCAACCTTTTCTGTTGCACCGGCATTAATAAGCCTTGATGAAATAAAGCTCAAACCAAATCCCGACGAATTCAGAAGCACAGGAATGCCGGTAGCTGTGCTGCTTGAAGGTACATTCGAATCAGTGTTCCGTAACCGGATGGTTAATGATATAATTCCGGGCGCTGCAAATGAACTCATTCAAATGAGCAAGCCTTCAAAAATGCTTGTTGTTGCTGATGGCGACATTATACGTAATGATGTGAGAGTTACACCACAGGGTATTTTCAGCTTGCCGTTGGGTTTTGACCGTTATACGCAGCAGACATACGGAAATAAAGATTTTATTATGAATGCCTTACATTATATTACCGGAAATGAAGAACTGATTAAATTACGCTCAAGGGAGATCACTTTAAGATTGCTTAATAAAGTTAAAATAAAAGATGAAAAAATATTCTGGATTCTGATCAACACGGTTTTACCCGGTTTAATTGTAATAATATCTGGTATTATTTATAATTTTCTTCGGAAAAGGAAATATTCTACTTTTATTTAAATGAGCAAGATATGAAAAACAGAATACTAACTTATTTTGCTTTTCTTATAATGGTGGTTATTGCTTTATTTGTTGTGTTTAGAAATCGTAAAAGCACAATGCGGCCCGATGAAATAAATTTTTCCGTTGAAAAACCATGGATGGTAGATAAAATTGAAATCAGACGTAAAGAAAATGTTATTTTACTGAAGAAAGAAAAAAACAAATGGTTAATCAATCATACAAATCCGGCAAAAAGAGAAACCGTTGAAATGTTTCTCAATGCTTTGGGGCGCATCAACATTGTTTCACCGGCCTCAAAAAAAATATCCGACACAATTACCGGCAAATTATTGCATGAAGGAATATTTTTAAAATTGTTTCATAACGAACATCTTATAAAGTCATTTTATATCTATTATGAAAATGAAACTGTTCCGGGTACCTATATGATGGATGGCCGGATGTTTAAACCATATTTGGTGAGTTTAATTGGTTATAGCGGGAATAATCTTGAAAAACTTTTTAGTCTGAACCCTTTAGCATGGCGTGATAATGTGTTATTCGACCTGCAACCTGTTGATATTTATTCTGTTGAACTTACATATCCTGAGCAACCTGATGAATCTTTCAGAATAATTAATCAGGATGGGAAAAATCCGCATTTGTTTGCGCTCAATTCGGATATGCCTGAAGATAATGCCAATAAGGATGAGGTCAGGGATTACCTTTCCTATTTTATAGCTGTTCGGTACGTAAATATTGATAAGGGTTTTAGTCGCAACCGACTGACAGAACCCTTTTTAATTCTTAAGATCATAAACACGCAACAGCAAAAATATGAAATGCAGGCGTTTCGAAGACCATTGCCTGATGGCAGTTCTGATCTGAATTATTACTATATTTTTTCAGCAGGCGATACAGTGCCCCTGCTGGTTAAATATACTGAAACAGACCCTATCATGAAGACATTCAGTGATTTCATAAAAAAATAAAAAACCACCTGTGCGGAAATCTTTTTTTTTGTAATATTGACTTTTGTACAGCCATAATTTTTATTTAACCAAAATAATTGTATTAAAGTAATTTAAAAAATTTTCATTCATGAAATTTGTTGTATCGAGTATCGATTTGTTGAATCACCTGCAGTCAGCAAGCCGTGTTATTAATCCTAAAAACACCTTGCCTATTCTGGATAATTTTTTGTTTAAACTGGAAGGTAAACGACTTGAGATTACGGCATCAGATTTGGAAACTACATTAGTAACTGCCATTACACTTGAGAATGCATCTGATGAAGGAATGATTGCTATTCCGGCCCGTATTCTTACAGAATCACTCAAAGAGTTTTCTGACCAGCCACTTGCCTTCGATATAAATACAGATAATTATAATATTGTAATTAGTTCTGAAAATGGACAGTTTTCAGTAATGGGCCACAACGGTGATGATTTTCCTCAATTACCACAAATTAAAGAAGAAAAGCAGGTATCATTCAGAGCTACTTCAGAAGCTTTGTTAAACGGCATAAGCAATACTATTTTTGCAACTGCTGATGACGCATTAAGGCCAGTAATGAACGGAATATTTTTTGAGCTTACTGATAATGAACTTACATTTGTTGCTTCAGATGCCCATAAACTGGTTCGTTACAAACGATTTGACATTAAAGCTGATGAAGCAGGATCATCATTCATTTTGCCTAAAAAACCTGCTGCAATCCTTAAAAATATTCTGGTAAAAGAACAGGATCAAATCAACGTAGCGTTTGATGATAAAAACGCATTTTTCACTTTTTCTGATTACAGTCTAATTTGCCGGCTTGTAGAAGGCAATTATCCCAGTTATAATTCTGTTATTCCGGTTAATAACCCCAACAAACTTGTTATTGACAGGCTGAGGTTATTGAATACCATTAAAAGGGTATCTGTGTTTTCAAATCAGGCCAGCAATCTGGTACGGCTTAAATTAACAGGCAATAGGATTGCGGTGTCGGCTCAGGATATTGACCTATCTACTTCAGCATACGAAGAGCTTTCCTGCCAGTATAACGGAGATGATATGGAAATTGGCTTTAAAGCTGCTTTTTTGATTGAAATTCTTAATAACCTTCAGTGTGCCGATGTTTCAATAGAATTATCTGACCCATCAAGAGCGGGCTTATTCCTTCCTTTACAGAAGGATAATGAAAATGAAGATGTCCTGATGCTGTTAATGCCTATGATGATTGGGTCATGAAGCTTCATTTGAAAAACCCTCTTATTTTTTTCGATCTTGAAACAACAGGAATAGATGTTGCTGTTGACCGGATTGTTGAAATATCATACCTAAAAGTATATCCTAATGGCAATGAGGAGTCAAAGACTATCAGGGTGAATCCGGGAATTCCTATACCCCAAAAAGCAACCAACATACATGGGATAACTGATGAGGACGTCAAAGACGCACCTTCATTCAAAGAAATTGCCAAGAACCTTGCAGCAGTTTTTGAAGGTTGTGATTTCGCAGGCTATAATTCGAATAAATTTGACCTCCCTTTGCTGGCAGAAGAATTTCTCCGTGCAGATATTGACCTTGACCTGAAAAAAAGAAAATTTATTGATATTCAGATTATTTTTCATAAAAAAGAACAACGTAATTTAAGTGCAGCATATAAGTTTTACTGTAACAAATATCTTGAAGATGCTCATTCAGCCGAGGCTGATACCCGTGCTACCTATGAGATCCTTCAGGCACAACTTGACCGGTATCCCGATTTACCCAATGATGTTGATGAACTTGCCCTGTTTTCAAGTCATAACCGCAATGTTGATTTCATGGGAAGAATTATTTACGATGATGAAGATCAGGAGGTTTTTAACTTTGGTAAATATAAAGGGCAACGTGTTGCTGATGTCCTTAAAAAAGACCCGGGATATTATGGTTGGATGATTAACGGTTCATTTCCGTTACATACCAAAAAAGTGCTGACATCCATTAAATTAAGAGAAGCATTTGGAAATAAATAAATTAAAGCTAAGCCCATGAAAATCATTTGTATTGCCCGCAATTATGTCGATCATGCCAAGGAACTTGACAGTGTTGTGCCTTCAGAACCGGTCTTTTTTTTAAAACCTGAATCGTCTATTCTCCTGAATAATCAACCATTTTTCCTGCCTGATTTTTCTAACGAAGTACATTACGAGGCCGAAATAGTGCTTAAAATTATTCGCTTAGGCAAGAATATTGAGAAACCATTTGCCAGCCGTTATTATCAGGAAGTAGGTATAGGCATTGATTTCACTGCACGTGACATTCAGCGTGAATGCATAAAAAACGGCAATCCGTGGGAAATCTCCAAAGGCTTTGATGGGTCGGCAGTGATTGGAAAATTTATTAAGAAAGACAAACTACCCGACCTTAATGCAATTAATTTCCAGCTTGAGTTGAATGATCAGATTGCCCAAAAGGGAAATACCAAAGACCTCATTTTTTCATTTGATGATATTATTGCCCACGTTTCAAAATATATGACTTTAAAAATAGGTGATCTGATATACACTGGGACACCTGCAGGCGTTGGTCCGGTGAAAATCGGGGATCATCTGGTAGGATCAGTGGAAGGGCAGGTATTACTCGATTTCTATGTGCGGTAATTAATTGTGTTGTTTTAAAATCAGGGAATTACACTGGGGAAAAACCCCATCATTGATCCATCACCAGCACTTTCGCCCCTTTTATTTTTCGTTGTTTTATTTCAACAAGAGCTTTATTGGCTTCTCTCAGAGAATATAACTGTACTTCGGGTTTAAGATCTATTGCTGATGCTGTTTCCAGAAATCCTGAAACGTCTGCCCTTGTTACGTTGGCCACACTCTTAATTTCTTTTTCCATCCAGAGATGCCTGGGGTAATCAAGATATAGCAAATAATTCAGGTCAACATTTTCCTTCCTGATGGCATTAATAATCAGCCTGCCGCCAGGCGCCAGTTTTTCAAGTGATTTTATTACAGGGGTCCAGACAGGCGTGGTGTCAATAATAGCATCAGGAGTAAGCGGCGGCGTATCGTTAAAATTACCTGCCCATCTGGCACCAAGTTCAACGGCAAATTGTTGTTCTGAAGTATTTCTGGCAAAAACCAGTATTTCTGTTGAAGGATATAAATATTTAACAAGTTTAAGTACTAAGTGGGCTGAAGCGCCAAAACCTGATAAACCCAGAACCTGCCCGTTCTGAATTGCAGCAAGTCTGATTGAACGATACCCGATAGCTCCTGCGCAAAGCATGGGTGCCGCATCAATGAATGAAATATTATCAGGTATTTTATAAACAAAATCACTTTTTGCCACCATATATTCGGCATATCCTCCGTTAACATCTCGTCCGGTTGCTTTGAAAGAAGGGCATAGGTTTTCAAGGCCTGAAATACACCAACGGCATTTACCACATGCATGGTATATCCATGCAACGCCCACTCTGTCACCTTCCCTGATACTTCTGCTCCCCGATGGAATGCGTACTACCTCGCCAGCTACCTGATGGCCGGGAATTACAGGAAAGCCTGAAGGACTAAGCCTGCCCTCAATTTCGTCAATCTCGGTATGGCACACACCGCAGGCCTTAACCTTTATAAGTATTTCATCACTTTTCGGCTGCGGAATATCAACTTCATGCAATGATAAAGGCGAATGATTTACTGTAAGGTCAGATACGCCATTCAATATCATAGCTTTCATAATCAGTGATAAAGATTAATCATGATTAATCAATTGGTAAAGTTATTTAATTCTTCCTGTAAATGATTTATATAATCCTTACAATATATATCAGGTAGATTATTATATATGAC
>JAJUGM010000128.1 GCA_029268165.1 Bacteroidota bacterium | reverse complement strand
ATTTAACTAAAGCAGGATGAATAAACCCAAATTATTCATTGGGAGCTCTTAGAAAGAGCGAACCAATGGATTTCCCGATTTAGAAAAATCACTTTTCTGGTGCAGCGCCAGCAAACCGGAAAAGTTGATTTTTCTTAATCGTATTGCATTAGAACTTTTTCTAATGCAATAATTGGGATAAACATTATTATTATAAGGTTGATTGTAGAATGTTTATGGCATTCAGTAGCTATACATCCGGCCTCTGTAATCCATCATTGGCCCTCAGATAACAGTTATCAGGTCTGATACAATTTATTACACTTTTTAAATTTATCTTACTTCCTCTAAAAATACATCAAATTTTTATTCTCATGGATGTATTTTATTATTCATCTTACTTAGGTTAAAATTTTTCAAATACGCCTAATCCGAAGAGTGCAAAATCGTATTTAACAGGGTCGTTAGGATCTAAAATCCTGAGCATGGCTGTAAGTTCCTCCACTGCCTTCCAGTCATCAGATTTACGCCTGAGCAGGCCGAGCTTGCGGGCAACTGTTCCGCTATGTACGTCAAGGGGGATATATAGTGCTGAAGAAGGAATTTTTTGCCAAAGGCCAAAATCAACACCTCTATTGTCACGCCTTACCATCCAGCGCAAAAATAAATTTAGCCGCTTGCCTGTTGAACCCTTGCTGATATCGGGAACATGTTTTGTTGTCCTTGCCTGATGAGGCAATGAAAAAAATGTTTTCCTGAATTGAATTAATATGTTTTTAATATCAGTGGTTTGCTGAAAGTTACTTTCAAATAAATACTGAAATGAACCATAAGTAAGGATAATGTGTTTGATAGCATGAATGAAATAGATAGTATCAGTGCCGCTAAAAGTTCGGTGTATAAATGAACCAAGTAATTTAACATCGTTTTTTCCTGCTTGGCGTATAAAATCATAAGGCCTGTTGTCCATAAGTTTTAATAATTGCCTGGCTTTCGATATAATTGTTTTGCGTTGTCCCCATGCAAGTATGGAAGTAAGAAAGGCCGCTATTTCAATATCTTTCGGATTGTCAAATTGATGAGGAATCTGTATGGGGTCGGTTTCAATAAATTCAGGGCGATTATAATAAAAGGCTTTTTCTTCGAGGAAATCTTTGATGTTGGATAAGTTATTATTCATGAAAATAAAATAATTTGAGCAAAGATTAAAGAACAAAGATAGGAGATAAGCCCCAGTAGGATGAATAAGCAAATTCATCATACTGGGGATAAATAAATGATAAATGAAAAAACCATTACTTAGTTTTACTTTCTCAAATCACTACAAAAGAAAAGAATAATTAAGAAATTTATTGTGTAATTTTCCCGTCGCGCATGGTCAGGGTTCTGTCTGACATGGCGGCCAGCTCCTTGTCATGGGTTACAATTATTATGGTTTGATTAAACTGGTCGCGCAGTGAGAAAAAAAGTTCATGCAATTCTTTTTTATTTTGCATATCAAGATTACCTGAAGGTTCATCAGCCAGAATAACATCAGGCTGGTTAATCAAAGCACGGGCAACGGCAACACGCTGCTGTTCGCCTCCCGAGAGTTCTCCTGGCTTATGATCCACCCGGTGGCTTAATCCTAAAAAATGAAGAAGTTCTTTTGCCTTTTTTTCGGCATAGGTTCGTGGTATTTTTTGTATAAAGGCCGGAATACATACGTTTTCTAATGCTGTAAATTCAGGAAGCAGATGGTGAAACTGGAATACAAAACCTATGTGTTTGTTTCTGAACAGAGAAAGCTGCTTTTCTTTCAAATTATAGATTATGGTACCATTGATAATTACCTCGCCGGACGTGGGAGATAACAGTGAGCCTAAAATATGAAGCAAAGTTGTTTTGCCCGCACCGCTTGGTCCTACCAGAGTAACTATTTCTCCTTTATTAATATGCAGGTCAATGCCTTTTAAAACCTGAAGGTTCCCGAAGTACATGGTTATGTTTGATGCACGAATCATTATGCATTCATTTTGTTGAATATCATATAAATATAACCAAAATATGCCGCAAGCAATATCAGCCCTTCATATCTCTTTTAACATCATTAACCTCATTCTTAACATCCTTGGTGTTTTCTGAAATTTCTCTTTTAATTTCATCAGTGGCTTTCTTAAATTCATTTAATCCTTTTCCAAGGCTTTTTGCAAAATCGGGTATTTTTTTTGAACCAAAAAGTAGCAGAAAAATAAATAAAACCAGTAATAGTTCGGCTCCGCTGATAAATAAAAAAGGCTGGTACATTGCATGAGTTTTATCAGACAAATATAGTAAAGTTTAAATGAGATGTATCAATTGGTTAACAGATATTGGATATACGATATCCTCTGATAGTTGATAACGGATATCATCTATGTGATAGCTGATATCTGGCAAGGAATATCCAAAATCAATTATCTGAAATCAGATGACTTGATCATTGAAGTTAATAGTTCACAGTTGACAATAAAAATATCTGTGAACTATTAACTGTAAACTGTTATAGTTTTACTGCCTGTTTTTGTTCTTTAGTAAATGTATCGTAAACAATGGGTGTTGCAATGAAGATAGATGAGTAAGTACCCACAGTCACGCCCACAAACATAGCAAAAGCAAATCCTCTGATACTTTCGCCTGCTACCAGAAACAAAACCAGTATAGTGAAAAGTGTTGTAAGAGAAGTATTCAGTGTCCGGCTAAGAGTGCTGTTAATTGCAGCATTCATCATTTCGGCTTTATCACGTTTTGGATGCAAAGTAAAGAATTCACGTATTCTGTCATAAATTACCACAGTATCATTTACAGAATAACCAATTACTGTGAGAATGGCTGCAATAAATGCCTGGTCGATTTCCATGGAAAAAGGCATAATTCCGTATAGCAACGAAAACAAGGTGATAATAAAAAAGGCATCGTGGAAAGTAGCAACTGTTGCCCCCAGACCATAACGCCAGTTACGGAAACGTATGAAAATGTAAAAGAACATCATAGCTAAGGCTACTAACATAGCCCATGAAGATTGGCGCTTAATGTCATCAGCAATGGTCGGGCCTATCTTCTGCATACTTTGAAGATAATTTGATGAAAATTGCTTGTATGAAGTGCCTTCAGGCAGGAAAGATCTGAGCCCCTGATATAACAATGACTGGATTTCATTCTCAATATTTGGTTCATCCGAATCAATTTTATACTTTGTAGTTATCCTTATTTTATCGGCAGAACCAAATGTAATAACAGTTGGCTGGCTTTTCAGTAAAGGAGCTAGTGCTTTACTGATTTCAATGTTATTGACAGCCTTGTCGAATTTGATTACATAGTTTCGCCCGCCTGCAAAATCAACGCCTGCATCAAGGCCTCTGACAAATAATGAAACAACGCCAATTAAAACTAAAGATGCTGATATGGTATAAAAAACTTTCCGGTATTTCAGAAAGTTGAAATTCGCATTTTTTAAAATTCCATCTGTGGCTTTTGTTGAAAATGTGAGGGCCACATTTCGATCAAGCATCATTTCAAATACCAATCGTGTAATAAAGATAGCTGTAAACATTGAAGTACAGATACCAATAACCAGGGTGGTGGCAAACCCCTTAACCGGTCCAGTTCCGAGTACAAAGAGAATAATACCGGTTAATAGTGTTGTTACATTTCCGTCGATAATAGCAGATAGGGCATTTTTAAAGCCGTCGGCTATAGCCATTCTGACCCCTTTACCTGCACTGATTTCTTCACGGATACGCTCATAGATAAGTACGTTGGCATCAACAGCCATACCTATTGTAAGTACAATACCGGCAATACCGGGCAGTGTAAGGGCAAGCTGAAGTGATGCGAGCACGCCAATCAGGAAAAAGATGTTGAAGAAAAGTGCCAGATTTACAACCAAACCTGCTTTACGGCTGTAATAAAATATCATATATACCCAGATGATAATAAACGCATAAAGGAAAGCGCGTAATCCTGAGTTAATTGACTGTTTTCCCAGCGAAGGGCCAATAACCTCTTCCTGGACAATCACAGCAGGAGCCGGCATAGTTCCTGATTTTAACAGGTTAGCAAGATCGGTAGCTTCCTTTGTGGTAAAATCACCTGTAATGGATGAAGTTCCTGTGGGGATTTCATTAATAACTCTTGGAGAGGAATATACATAATCATCCATAACAATAGCAATACATTTGCCTTTGTTTTCCCGTGTAAGGCGTGCCCATGTGGTGGTACCGGTAGCATCCATGGTCATGGTGACTTCTGCGCTGCCGCTTGTCTGGTCAAACTGCATATTAGCCTGAGTAATCACGTCGCCTGTGAGTGGCGGACGGCCATCCCTTCGGGTAATTTTTATTGCATGAAGTTCATAATAGTCAGTAGGTTTTTTTGTATCTGGGTCAGTCATGGGTTTAGCCGACCACAGATATTTGAAGTCGCTTGGGAATAGCCCCTTGGTCATAGCCATCCTGAGGTATTTATTTACAAGTGCAGTATCTTTATAATGTACGCGTCCGAAAAGCGAACCTCCAAGGGGTTCCCAGTTCTGGGTAATATTGGGTTTAAGAACTGCAAAAAGCGGCATCTCTTCACTCAACGATTCTTTCGTAAGCGTGTCCCTGGCGGCTGCAGTATCGGCCTGAATTTCCTCAAGCAGTGTCAGTTCCTGATCTTCTTTTTTTCCTGTTTTTTCATCAGCCTGCTGTCCTTCCTTAACTTCGGTTTGTTTGGCAAGCTGCGCTTCAGTTTTCTCTGTTTTCTGAATTTCCTTAATCAGATTATTTGCTTCAATAAGGCTTTTTAAAATATCTGCATTTTCATAAGTCTCCCAGAATTCGAGCCGGGCTGTTCCCTGTAAAAGCTTTCTGACCCTGTCTTTTTCTTCCACACCGGGCAATTCAACAAGTATGCGGTCGCCGCCTTCAACACGCTGTACATTAGGCTGGGCTACCCCGAAATGGTCAATACGGGTCCGGATTATATTGAATGAATTGTCTATAGCATCATTGGCTCTTTCGCTCAGTATTTTCAATACCTCATCATTTGAAGTATTATAGGTAATCACATTCCTTAATTCAGGTGCCGTAAAAATTGCACCCAGCTTGGCATTAGGGTTAATGCTTGCAAAGGCTCTTCCGAATAAGGTCACAAAATCCTCATTGGATGATTTCTGCCACTGCCTGGCCAGAGCAATAGCCTTATTAAAACTAGTATCAGGGCTGTAGTTTGCTAATGACTTTATCACATCAACGGTCGATACTTCAAGAATGACATTCATACCACCCCGAAGGTCAAGGCCCAGATTAATTTCCCGCTCCTGACATTCACGATAAGTATATTTTTTCAACCATAAGAAGTTATAAACCTCTTCTGAAGCAATGGAATCGAGATAACGGTCCCTGAGTTTCAGTCCTAATGAATCAAGCCTTCCTTCAGAGTTCTTTGTAATACGCAATGCGTATTTTTTTGCGTCTTGCCTGACTTTAAATGTAACTACTGTAAATGATAACTGGTAAATACATACCAGCAGGAGTGCAATAGCCAGTGTCCAGATGGCTCCTTTATTCCGCATTTCTTTAGAGTATTAGTTTATTTAAACCTTTTTGTACAAAGGCGCAAATATATTAAAATTTTCATCCGAATAAAATTTTATTTTTTATGTAAATTTATCGTGCTAATATCCTTATGAAAAATTTAAAGCATTATTTTAATGAGAATAACTCCAATCCTTTGTTTTCTGATAGCCGGCTTAATGCTGGAACAATGTGACTCATTACGAAAAAAGAGTAAAATTATAAAAGGCCCGCATACTATTTATGAATATCATGATAATGGAAGGTTAAAATCAGAAATCTCAATGGTTGACTCCATAAGACAGGGAATAACAAAAAACTATGACAAATCAGGGCATTTGGTGAGCAAGGTAAATTATGAAAATAACCGTAAGCACGGAGTAGCATATAATTTCTATCCATCCGGAAAAGTACATTCAAAAATTATTTATCATGAGGGCAGAAAAAATGGCAGCGAGATATGGTATTATGAAAGCGGCAAGGTATTCAGAATAAGCCCGTTTACCAATGGCAAATTAAATGGCATTCAGCAATTCTTTTACGAAAGCGGCCGGCTTATGGCTGAAGTGCCCTACAAAGACGGAAAACCGGGTACAGGCCTTAAGGAATATAACGAATCGGGCAAGCTGATTAACAGTTATCCCCAAATAATTATTCGCGAAATTAACCACCTGGCAATGGAAAATAAATTTATCCTGAAAATTTCATTATCGAATAAATCAGGCAGGGTAAAATTCTATACAGGGAAACTTGATGAAGGCATTTATTTTAACGACAGAACATTAGTTCCTTTAAACACTGAAAACGGCGAAGCCGAATATTTTGTTTACGTATTTCCCGGCGGTATGGTTATGGAAAAACTTCATATTATAGCCAACTATAAAACACCCCGGGGAAATCCATACATTATTCAGAAGAAATACAATCTGGCAGTAAAGAATTAAGATAATTTAAAAAATATTTTTATTCAAACGAACTCAGGCAATAAATGAGTTTCGGATTGTTTGGAGATATTACAAGTCCCCGTTTAATATATTCTTTTGCCTTTTTATAGTTTCCTCTTCTGAAATAGTGCATTCCTGCTGATGAGTATGCATCAGCAACCAGATCAATGGGTAAATCACCTGCAGGAATGGTTTCTTTAATTTGCTCAAATTTAAGCAGGTATTCGTCACCTGTTGCGATGTTCCCATTATTAAAATGATCGGTTGCTATGCCAAGATATAACAATATTACCAGTGTGTTAAACGCATAATTGTCCTTCAGCTTTTCATATTGTTGCATATAATTTTCAACAAAAGGTAAAGCATCCTTTGCATTCATTACCTGCAGGCTCGATGCCAATGTCCTTACAAATGCCATTTGTGCATCAGTATTATCAGGATTAATACTATAAGCTTTCTCAAAATATGGTAAAGCCTCTTTTACCTTCAAACGGTTTAATAAATACCTTCCGGATTCGTAATTATATAAAAAGGAGATTTCCTTTAAGTAATCCTCATTCTTTATACTGTCTGTTAAATATTGATAAATTTTATCATAGTATTCTTTGTTACCCCGGTTAATCAGATGAAAATTAGTAATAAGGGCAAACTGGCTTCTGACGTTTTCAGTGGTAATATTTTCCTGGCCAAAACGTGTCAGTTTTACAAAATAATCAAGCGACGGCAGTTCTTCAAAATTCTCCTTGCCAATTATTTCAGTTAGCGCTGAAAGCAAGAGAAATTTTGTTTTTTCGCAGGGATAAAAAATGTAGGCTTTTTCAAGCTCATTATAACCTTCTTTTAATTTATGATCGTTAAACAAATAGATAGCATTATTAAGGTATTGTATGCCAATAAGTTCTTTTAGTGATATTTTCTGATCTGTAAAATAATATTTGTTAAATAATTCATCGGTAGTTGCCGCCAGATAATCATTTTCGCTGATAAGCTTATTACTGCGCAGATATTCAATGTATTGTCTTTTCGTACGCTGGTCAAATGCCATTTATCCTGCAGCAGGATCGGTTGATTCAATTTTAATCTTTTCTTTATCGGGATAGGCAATAAGATAAACATGAACAGGCGTTTCCCGGACTTCAAAGGTAATATTGCATTTGTTCAGTATAATGCCATAAAGCGCTGAAGCGGTAACACAATTGAAATTGCCGTTTCTGAAAATTTCAGCAAAACCTGTTTGCAGCTCATATTTTTTAAAATATTGATTATGTGTTGTTTTATAAATAAACTTTATCTTCTTTTCTGGCTTTCCATCTACAGCAGTTTTCATTCTGATATCTTCCAGAAAATTATTGAAATCGCGTTCGTATTTTATTACATCCAGTTCATTTATTTCAGATGAAGTTGCAAGGAAAAGACCGAAATAATCTTTTTCACCGGTACTAAAATACCTTGTGTGCTTTAATCTTTCAAACCCGGATGAGTATTTTACTTCATGGGGATAAATAATGGAATCGGAAGTTGAACTTTGAGAAAAGACAGGTATACAAAATAAAAAAAGCAAACAAATTATCTTGCAAGAGTGATGCATGGTTCAATTTTTTAATATAATTTATTTAATAATTTTATTGATTTCTGAAATAATTTTTTTTGCCAGCAAATCAGCTGCTTCCTCCGAAGCGCTTTCAGCATAAATTCTGATGATGGGTTCCGTGTTTGATTTTCTGAGGTGAACCCATTCATTGTCAAATTCAATTTTTACGCCATCAATTGTATTAACCGGATAATTTCTGAATTTATCTTTGATTTTAACCAATACTTCGTCGGGGTTGATTGTACCGGTAAGTTCAATTTTATTTTTTGAGATTATATATTGGGGGTAGCTTTTTCGTAACTGTGAACAGGTTTTTCCTGATTTTGCCAGATGTGACAAAAAAAGTGCAATTCCTACCAGGGCGTCACGGCCATAATGCAACGGAGGGTATATCACTCCGCCGTTACCTTCACCACCAATAACAGCCTTTGTTTTCTTCATCTCATTGACCACATTGACTTCTCCCACAGCGGCAGCTGAATAACTGCCCCCATGTTTAAGCGTAATATCTT
>JAJUGM010000127.1 GCA_029268165.1 Bacteroidota bacterium | reverse complement strand
AGGTAAATTTTCTGGTTTGAATATTTTTCAATAATCAGATTAATGATTTGATCGTCAGTATATTTTACCATTGGCTCACCGGTATTGTATGAGTAAGCAATACCGGCTCGGGCAAATAGCAATCGAAGGAAGTCATAGATTTCAGTAATTGTGCCAACAGTTGAACGGGGATTTTTTGCTGTGGTTTTTTGTTCGATTGAAATAACCGGACTTAGACCTGAAATTTTATCAACATCCGGGCGTTCCATATTTCCCAAAAACTGACGGGCATAAGCTGAAAGTGTTTCCATATACCTCCGCTGCCCTTCGGCATAAATGGTATCAAAAGCAAGTGATGATTTGCCGCTGCCACTAAGGCCGGTTATGACAGTAAGCCTGTTGCGGGGGATTATTACGTCAATGTTTTTCAGGTTATGTACCCTGGCACCGAGTACTTCTATTTCCCCGTTTTCTATAATTTGTTGATTGTTTTCAGGTTCTGAAATTTCACTGCGGTTTGTCAGCATTGAGTTCCTTATTTATATTTGCAGCCATTTCGGGATAGCTGCGCTTACTTCCCTCGGGAATCTTTATCATATATGTTTTTCCTGACTTGTTGGAAAGAAAGTTTTCACGAAGCCATGGATTGAAATGTTTCAGGATTTTGTAATTTATTGAATAGGATGCGGCAAACCTGGCAATATTGCTTATAGAGCTGTCTACTTTTACTTCAAATACGGGTATTGAAGGATAATAGTCGTCATTATTCAGATAAAAGCCAAATGCTCCCGGATTTTCCGATATAAGTTTAAAAGCCAGAAGGCGGAATACATATCGTGCTGTTTCTTCATTCAGCAGCAGGTCGTAATAATTATTCACCTGCTGTCTTTCAATCTGGTTATTGATGTTTTTCCGTCCGACATTATAGGAGGCTGCGGCCAGTGTCCAGTTTTTATAAAGATTGTATGATTCAAGAAGGAATTTGCAGGCTGCCTCAGTTGATTTCTCAAGATGATAGCGTTCGTCAACTTCATTGTTAACCTCCAGGCCATATTCTTTGGCTGTGGCCTCCACCAACTGCCAGATACCGGCGGCTCCGGCCGGCGAAACAGCATAGTCAAATCCACTTTCTGCCATGGGAACATATTTAAAATCTTCTGGAATTCCGTATTTTTTTAAGATAGGTTCAATAATAGCAAAATAACGTTTTGATTTCTTTAATACGAGCAGTGTACGTGAATGCCAGTAAGCATTAACCAGTAGTTCACGGTCAAGGCTCTCACGTGTATCGAAGTTTTCAAGAGGAACAGACTCACCGGCAAAAACAAGCCGGGAAGGGATTGTAAAAGGCGCTGCTACCTGAACAGGCTTACCTGTATTGGATGCAGTATATTCATCTTTATCTGCAAAACTCTGTATGGATAATATTACTACTCCGGCAATTGCACCTGCTAACAAAAAAATAACCGGAGATATCACTGCCTTAAACCATTTATTTTTCATACTTAAATCCCCCCTGAACCTTAAACTGTTTTTCCTGAACATGAGAATAAAAAAGCACTATTATAAATAGTACGTCAATCAGGCACTCAGGTTTCAGGTTTTATATTATATTAATAAATTATTATTCCTTTTTTTACAAAATTGCAAAGTTATTCAAAAAAAGTTTTTAACCCGAATTTGTCATTAGTTCGATTCTCTCCTAATGACTAATCTCCTCTAAAATTTTTTTATTCATCCGGATGAATTTGTTAATTCATCGTACTTGGGTTTAAATTTTATTAGTTAATCACATTGAGAACATTATTATTTTGGAGCCATCCGGTATAGCAAAATGGCAATTATCATAAACAGCACATTGGGTATCCATGCGGCAATAAACGGGCTGAAAGCCCCGGATAACGCAAATTGTGAAGAAAACTGAAGAAAAAGAATGTAAGAGAAGCTGATTAACAAGCCAATTCCTATTTGCATTCCTATGCCTCCCTTAACCTTTTTTGACGACACAGAAACACCTATCAGTGTTAATATAAAAGTGGAAAACGGGAATGAAAAACGTTTGTGTTTTTCAATTAATATCCTGTCGAGATTAGGAGCCCCCTGCATTTTTTGCTTTTTAATAAACCGGTTTAACTCTCCCAGGTTCATGGCTTCAATGGCATTATCGCGCCTTTGAAATTCTTCAGGGGTTATATTTAATGCTGTATCAATAGTATTACCCGTTATAATCTTCTGATAATCGCCAAAATATTGACGGATAGTATAATCTCTTATTATCCATTTTTGTTTGGTGGAATCCCACCTGATTTCTTTGGAGAGTAATTTTGATACAAGCTCTCCATTTTCAAATTTTTCTATTGAAAACTGTCTGCCGCTGTTATTAAAAGTATTATAGTTTTCAAGATAAATAAAGACGCCTGGTTTGATTTGCTTATGCACATTTCTTTCACTATATATCCGTGGTGTTTTGTGATAATATACCTCTTCAAATGCAAGTTTCCGCGCTGTGGCATGAGGAATAACAAAATTATTCAGTGTGAAGGAAAAGATAGTGATGATAAATGCAGCAATAAAATAAGGGTATAGAATCCGGTTAAAACTGACTCCGTTGCTCAGGATAGCGATAAATTCGGTATTATATGCCATTCTTGATGTAAAATATATCACTGCAATAAACGTAAAGAGATGGCTGAATAATGAAGCAAAGTAAGGGATGAAATTAAGGTAATATTCAAAAATCACCTTTTTAAGAGGGGCTTTATTTTCAATGAAATCGTCAATTTTTTCTGAGAAATCAAAAATAACGGCAATAGCCATAATGAGCATAATGGAAAAAAAGAAGGTACTCAGGAATTTCCGGATGATGTAACGATCAATTATAAGCAGGGAAGGCCTTCTTATAATCTGGTTGACAGTTGATGTATTATATGTTTTTTCCATGCGCCAAAAGTCCCTTCTTTTATTTTTTTCCTGGCTTCTTTCATCAGCCACATAAAAAAGCCAAGATTATGTAATGTGGCAATTTGTGCTCCAAGAATTTCTTTTGAAATAAATAGATGACGTAAGTAGGCTCTCGAATACTGCTGATCTACAAAAACTGTTCCGTTTTCATCAACAGGTGAATAATCCTCTTTCCATTTCTGGTTACGTATGTTAATAATGCCCTTACTGGTGAACAACATGCCATTTCTGCCGTTACGTGTAGGGATTACACAGTCGAACATGTCAATCCCCCTGCTTATGGCTTCGAGGAGGTTGACCGGTGTTCCCACACCCATAAGATAACGTGGTTTGTTTTCAGGCAGTATGCCGGTCACAATTTCTGTCATTTCATACATAATTTCTTCCGGTTCGCCTACTGACAGTCCTCCTATAGCAAACCCATCGGTTTCATACTGAATTACTTCATTAGCTGACGCTTTACGGAGGTCGGGGAAGACGCTGCCCTGAACAATAGGGAAAAATGACTGTGTATAACCATACAGGTCATTGGTTTGCCTGAATCGCTCAATCCCCCTTTTTAACCATCGGTGCGTCAGATTCACTGACTTTTCGGCATATTTCCTGTCGCATGGGAAGGGGGTGCATTCGTCAAGGGCCATAATAATATCAGCGCCTATTTGCCGCTGGATATCAACAATAATTTCGGGAGTGAACAGATGTTTTGATCCATCTATATGCGAACTAAAGGTGGTGCCCTCATCTGTTATTTTACGTATTTCAGCAAGAGAAAATACCTGATATCCTCCACTGTCTGTTAAGATAGGCCTCTCCCAGTTAATAAACTTATGCAATCCGCCGGCTCTGGCAATTACTTCACAACCGGGCCGCAGGTATAAATGATAGGTATTTGACAAAATTATCTGTGCACCAATATCATCAGAAAGTTCCTTCTGATGAACTGCTTTAACGGTTCCTGCTGTTCCAACCGGCATAAAAACAGGTGTGTATATCACTCCGTGCCCTGTTTCTATAATCCCGGCCCGTGCTTTTGTGCTTTGATCGATATATTCAACTCTGAAATGCATAAATAAAATACGCAGGCTTCAAAGATAAAGATTTAACCTAAATTTGTTACCTGAAATTGTTTTCTTAAAATAACATCCTGTTAATTATTATGACAACATTAATTTGTTCATAAAAATAACAAATTAGGAATGGCAGTCCTGAAAGCAATATTTCTCTTTATATGGCGATCTTTAATTGAAATATTACCTGTTAAACAAAATTATACCTCTTATGGTTGTTAAATACTATTATTTGTATTATTTGTTTTCAAGAAAAATCTTTAATAAAATTGTTGCTTGTTCAAAATAGATCATGAATATTGAAAATATAAAGGCTCTTCTTCTTGAAAATCAGTATTATATACCTACCGGTGTATTTTTATTGTGTTTGTTGATTCAGTTGATTTATTACCTGGTTATATATTCACGTTTTGTTTTTTATAAAAGCAAACAGCTTTCAGAGCCTGAAGAGCCCGTTTCGGTTATCATTTGCGCGCGGAATGAAGCTGAAAATCTTGAAAAATATCTGCCGATAGTCTTAACGCAAAATTATGACGACTATGAAGTTATTGTAGTCGATGACGGTTCTTCCGATGAAACCGAATATGTTCTGAAACGGCTGCAGATGCAATATCCTCATTTACGTTACACAAAAATACATGAAGATAAAAAGTTCACGCATGGCAAAAAACTGGCTGTTACCATAGGCATAAAAGCTGCCAGACATGACATTCTGGTATTTACCGATGCCGACTGCAAGCCTGCAGGTAATATGTGGCTTCATCAAATAGCAGGAAATTTTACGGCCGGTAAAGAAATCGTTCTCGGATATGGGGGTTATAACCGACGCAGGGGTTTGCTCAACAAATACATTCGTTATGATACCATGGTCATTGCCATGCAGTATTTCAGTTATGCTATCTGTGGTTTTCCTTATATGGGCGTTGGCCGGAATATTGCCTACCGCAAATCGTTTTTTTATAAAACCGCCGGCTTTAGTAATCATCTGCATCTGATGTCAGGCGATGATGACCTTTTTGTTAATGAAAACGCCACAGGTAAAAATACAGCTGTTGAATTTTCTAAAGAAAGCCATACCCGTTCTGATCCGCAAACTTCACTTAAAAAGTGGTCACAGCAAAAGCGGAGACATCTCACAACAGCGACGCTTTATAAGTTCAGACATAAATTTTTACTTGCACTGGAGCCCTTTTCACGGTTCGTGTTTTATTTATTGTTTGTATACCTGTTGTTTTTCCATGAGATCAGGTTATATGTTCTAGCTGCTTTTGCATTCAGGTTTTTTATTCAGTTTTTGATAATTAAAAATGCAATGATCCGTTTGAAAGAGAATAATTTATTACTATATTCGTTTATATTTGACATTTTTTCACTGTTTATTAATTTTTGGCTTTATATTTCAAATAGAATAAGACTGAGGCACCGTACATGGAAGTGAATTTGAATTTATCGGAGAAAGCACAGCGGGATTATTCACTGGTTTTGCAGGCGACAAGAGGCGACCAGCGTGCATTTGCAGAATTGATGGATCGGTACAGGGATGCAATTTATTACATGTTGCTGAAGATGGTTAACAATGCAAGTGATGCAGAAGATCTGACCATAGAAGCCTTCGGAAAAGCATTTAAAAATATTTCACAATATGCGCCGAATTATGCATTCAGCACCTGGCTGTTTAAAATAGCCACCAACAATTGTATCGACTTTATCCGTAAGAAAAAAGCCAATCACATATCGCTCGACCATAACGATGAGGAACATGAAAAGGCTACTATGGAAGTCCAGGCACCCATCATGGATCCTGAAGAAACGCTAATTAATGAGCAAAAGATTAAACTGATGCGTTCAGTAGTTTCAAAATTAAAACCGCGCTACAGAAAACTTATTGAACTACGTTATTTTAATGAGCTGTCATACGAAGAAATTGCTGAAGAACTTGAATTGCCTATCGGAACAGTAAAGGCGCAATTATTCAGGGCACGCGAACTGCTTTATAACATTTTAAAAAATACAAGCGCAAAGATGTAATTTCTTTCCGCTTATTATGCAGGTTATTGAAAAATATTTTCCTTCGCTTTCTAAATTACAGAAAGAAAAGTTCCAACAACTTCAGCCGCTTTATAATAGCTGGAATGCCAAAATAAATGTTATATCACGCAAGGACATCGGTAATCTTTATGTTCATCATGTACTACATTCACTTGCAATAGCCAGAATCATTTCGTTCAGGCCGAAGACTGTTGTTCTTGATGCCGGTACCGGCGGAGGATTCCCGGGTATCCCACTGGCGATTTTATTTCCCGATACTGAATTTTTCCTTGTTGACTCAATTACTAAAAAAATAAAGGTTGTTGAGGAAATTACACACAAGTTAAATCTTAAGAATTGCCGGCCGATTGTTAGCCGCATTGAGAGTCTTTCACTAAAGGTTGATTTTGTCGTTTCCCGAGCTGTAGCTGATGTGCCTTTACTCTATTCCTGGACAAAACAGTTTGTCAGGCCGAAGGGAATTAATATTTTGCCAAACGGACTACTTTGTCTAAAAGGGGGCGATTTACAGGCAGAACTGCAGGATATTGACCGGGAGGTTAAAATATTTAAGCTTTGCCATTATTTTGATGAACCCTTTTTTGAAACAAAGCAACTGCTTTATGTGCCAGTTTAAAATGATGATTCTATTTTATATAATATTAATTTCCACTCATACTTTTCGTTTTAAAAGTAAAGTAAAATAGGTGCTATCTGGGGTTTTCGAAATGCCATATAAAGGTAAATTAAAAAAGACTTTTTAAGAACAGGAAGACAGCAACGCTGAATATTCAATTATCCTGCGTTTTTAATTGACTTTTATCCAAATTCCATTGTTTAGTAATAATGTGTTTTTTCTTATATCTATAAATTGCTAAAAACCCTGTTATTATTATACCCAAGTACGATGAATAAAAAAATACATGCAGGTAAATAAAAATTATTTTTTAAGGAAGTAAGATGAATTTGTTTATTCATCAAACATGGTTTAAAAATTATTTTTCACTGAACAACTACACAGGTGATTTATTATTTTTATAACCATTATAAAATAAAAATTATGGTCAAAAGTATCGGAAAGCTAAAACTATTCAGCATTGCTTTATTACTTATTCAAGCCAGCTATTCACAGGAAATAGATTCATTATACGAGGTAGCCACATGGTATGGTTTCAGGAAGGCTTCTGTTAATTTCACCTTTGATGATGGATGCGTAAACCAGTTTGCAAAAGCAATACCTTTATTTAATGAATTTGATTTTAATCTAACCCTGTTTACGGTAACTGACTGGTCGCCCAGCTGGAACACGCTTAAACAGGCTGCCGATTCGGGCCACGAGGTTGCCAGTCACACAGTGTCGCATCCTAATTTATCACAGCTTCCTTCAGGCAATCAAAGGACAGAATTTGGCAATTCAAAAGCAATTATTGAGAGCAATATCATCGGCCCGCGCTGCCTTACCATTGCATATCCTTATTGTGCTACTGGCATTGATTCTATCTGCGATAATTATTATATAGCTGCAAGAGGCTGTCAGGGGTTTATTGAACCACCCACTCCGGGTTCATTTCTGAATATAAGCTCTATAATATGTGGTTCAGAAGGATCAGTAAAGACTTTTAACGATTTTAAAACCAGAGTATTAAGCGCAGCCGAAATGACCGGCTGGTGTGTTTTTCTTATTCACGGCATTGATAACGATGGAGGTTATTCTCCTCTTCAGTCAGCAGAATTAAGAAATATCATTATGTATTTAAGTACCCGCAGAATAAAATACTGGGTTACAACATTTTTAAATACAGCTCTTTATGCAAGAGAACGAAATGCATTAAGTATTATTGAAACATCCAACCAGGATACGCTGATTACGCTGCAGGTAACCGACACGCTACCTGATTCAATCTATCATCATCCGGTTACCATACGCCGACCGTTACCTGAAGAATGGCCTTCTGCCGATGTGCTTCAGCAGTCAACACCTGTGAATAAGCGTATTGTAAAGGTAGATACTACTGTTTATATTGTTTTTGATGCTATACCTGATGGCGGAGAAGTGGTTTTATTAAAAAACAATAATGCTGCTGTGCCTGAAATAGATACAATGCCCCCTGATGACGATCCAATTGTAAATAACATTATTAACCCGGAAAACGATGATGTGTCAAACCAATGCCCTGTCAGCATCATAATACATGATAACGGACTTACCTTACATAAACTTTCTGTAATTAAGTCAGCCCTAACTGTTACCCTTTATGACCTGAGCGGGAAAAATGTTTTTAACAGTAAGATACATTTCAGCAATGGAAATAATAGTGTTTTTTTACCGCTATCAATCGCCAGAGGCAGCTTTTATATTGTTCAAATCAGGGATGGCAGGCAAAGCTGGTCGCTTAAATTATATTCCGGTAGTTAACATCTGATAGGTTAATATTGTAATTAAAAGCTTAATCCCCGCCGGGGCGCTCAAGGGATGACATTAACCCATTACTCTGATATCCTTGCGCTTTTGAGTTTTAGAAGATAAAAATTACTTTCCATATTCTTCAGCCATTATTAACCCGAATTTGTCATTAGTTCGTTTCT
>JAJUGM010000126.1 GCA_029268165.1 Bacteroidota bacterium | reverse complement strand
GCTCAGGGGTTACACGCGAACTATGGGCCTGTGGAATTTTGCCATTATGTCGATTGATGCATCAGATTTATTGGTTGACGAGGCTTATGTTGAGAATTATTCTAAAGGAGATTGCAGAATAAGAGTCAGGGAAAAACTGTGGTATGGCATATATGGCACTGGTAAAATTTATCTGTATGGAGAAACCAATCAGATATTCCCGTTGGAAAATACGATTTCAGGTAAGTTGATTCGTGTTAAATAAAATATTGGCAGTTCACAAGCAGAAAGGTCACAAGGATGAAGTCTGCCCTGCAAGGATTTAATTTTTTTACTTTTGAAAAATTTAAATGAGCTTTATTTTATGTAATCTTTAATAAATCTTTTGCATCAATTAACTTTTTTTATCATTTTTTAATAAATTTATATTACTTACCGGGCTGTCATGTCTGAAGATCTGTTTGAAAATATTGATGCATTGAAGAATGAATTAAAAACACTCAGACATCAACTCAATACTGCCATATCAGAGCTTGACCATCTAAAAAATAAAAAAAACAAGACCCTGCAGGATGACTTGACTGATAAAGTTAACCTCAATGAATATTTCAAGTTGCTGTTTGATAATAATCATGCAGTAATGCTTGTAATTGATCCTGATAATGGGAACATTGTTGATGCCAATGTTGCAGCGGCGAGGTTTTATGGTTGGCCGAAGGATGTTCTGAAAAGCATGAAAATTTCTCAAATCAATATTTTATCTCCCGAAGAGATTGCTATGGAAATGCAGGCAGCTAAGGAAGAGAAGCGCAACCATTTTTACTTTATTCATCGTTTAGCCAACGGATTGTTACGTAATGTCGAAGTGTTTAGTGGCCCGGTAAATATTAAGGGCCATGCTCTTTTATACTCCATTATTCATGACATTACAGAAAGAAAACAGTTTGAAGCAGCATTGAAAGAGCAAAAGGAATTGCTTGAAAGCATAACAAAGACAAGCCCTGTTGGCATTACTGTGGTTGAAAAAAACGGTAAGATCAGTTTTGCCAACCCTGCTGCAGAAAAAATACTGGGTTTAAAAGAAAAAGCTATTAAGCAAAGGTTTTATGATGACCCCTTGTGGCACATAACAGACTTATCGGGTAAACCATTTCCAACCGAAAAACTTCCCTTTATCCAGGTAATGAGAACCGGACTTCCGGTTTACGGAGTGAAACACGCCATTGAGTGGCCCGATGGCAGACGGGTATTACTCTCCATAAATGCTGCTCCTATAAAAGACAAAGAAGGAAATACAACCTCAATGGTAGCTTCAATTGAAGACATTACCTTGCGTTATAGAGCTGAAAAGGAATTATTAAAAGCAAAAAAGCGAGCAGAAGAAAGCAACCGGCAGAAGTCGGCATTTATTGCCAACCTCTCACATGAAATACGAACACCCATGAATGCAATCCTCGGGTTCGCACATCTGCTCAAAGAACCGGAAATTAACTATGAAAACAGGCTATACTTTGTTAACACCATTCTCAAAAGTGGTAATCATTTACTATCAATTATCAATGATATTATTGAAGTTGTTAAAATTGAATCAAACCAGATAATGCCTGATTGTTCACCAGTAAATATTAATACCTTGCTTGATGAAGTAAACAATATCATTAAAGGCATTATACCGGAAAATAAAAATCTGGAAATTAGTTTAAGAAAACCACGGAACGAACAATCATATATCATTGAAACTGACCAGGTTAAGCTTCGACAGATATTAATTAACCTGCTGACAAATGCAGTAAAATATACTGACAGGGGATATGTTGAATTTGGTTTCAGGCCTGTGAAAGATTACCTGCGTTTTTTTGTAAAAGATACCGGAATTGGTATTAATAAAAAGTATCATAAACTGATATTCGGCCGCTTCAGGCAAGTTGGAAGTGATTATAGCGCTTCAAGAGGAGGTTCGGGACTGGGGCTTGCCATCTCCAAAGCTTATGTTCAGATGCTGGGCGGAAATATAAGCTTAAAATCAGAACCAGGTAAAGGATCTTTGTTTATATTTACCATCCCTTTTAAAAGAGCAGTAATTTAGAATTAAAATGAATACGGATATTAAATTGAATACAAATCAATTAGCAAAAAATTTCCCGGCCTGACATATAATTAAGATTTATAATGAACTGCGGATTTTAATTATTTTATTAACGGAGGATGACAATGAAAAAGTTTTTTATCACATTTTCTTTACTGGCATTAACATTTTGCTTATGGAGTCAGTCTAAAAAAATCGGACAGGGAAAAATAAAAAGCATTACCGTTATTGAATATGTGTATGACAAAGGTGTTGAAAAAAAATATATTGATTCGGAAACTAAATACGACGTAAGGGGGAATATTATTGAGGAAATAGAGTATAAAGGGGGAAAAATAGATAAGCATGTTATTTACAGATATGATGATAATAACAACAAAGTTTCTGAAACCGAGCTTGACGCTTCAGGTAAAAAGACGAAAATTACCGAGTATAAATATAATAGTGATAATTTACGAATTGAAAAAGCGGTATTTGACGGAAATAAAGTTCTGAAATCAAAAAAAATATATCAATACACTACCTATTAAAATATAAGCTTTAAAACCATACCATAACAATTTAGAATGAATAAAAAAATACTTGTTATATATTATTCTCAGACAGGACAGCTAACTAATATCGTCAAATCCATTATGGCTCCTGTTATTGAAAAAAAAGATGTAGAGGTCGTATTTGAAGAACTCAAACCCATTCCTTCATTTCCTTTTCCATGGTCATCAGATGAATTTTTTCAGGCTATGCCTGAGTCTGTAAAAGGCATTCCATGCATGCTTGAGCCACTGTCAGTTGACGACAAGGCTGATTTTGATCTGATAATTGTTGCCTATCAGCCCTGGTTTCTTTCACCCTCTATTCCATATCACTCTTTTTTTAAAAATGAAAAGGCACAAAAAATAATCAGAGGCAAACCTGTAGTGACAATCATTGGTTGCCGCAATATGTGGGTTATGGCACAGGAACAGATCAAACAATACATAACCGAAGCTGGTGGTTTCTATGCGGGGAATATAGTGCTGCGAGATAAAGCTCCTAATTTACTTAGCCTCGTTTCAATTATACGCTGGTTAATAAAAGGAAAGAAAGAAAAGCACCTGATTTTTCCTGAAGCCGGAGTATCGCAACAAGATATTCATGATGCAGTGCGTTTTGGACACATTATTTATGAAGCAATCCACAAAAATAACATACCTCAATTAAGAAACGAACTGATTAAAGCACGTGCTGTTGAAGTTCAGCCTCAGTTAATTATGCTCGAAAAAAGAGGCAAAGCATTTTTTCATATCTGGGCTGATTTTGCCCTTAAAAAGGGCGGATATGGAAGTAAAGACAGAAATTTCAGGCTCAGGCTTTTTAAATATTATCTGTTAACTGTTTTATATCTGGTTTCTCCGTTTGCAACCATGTTGTTTTTTCTGGTTAGCCCGTTAAGACGAAAATCTATACAGAAACAAATACACAGATATCAGCAATAGTTATATCATTTCATTTGACAAAGCACAAATATTTTTGCAAGATTCTTTTTGTAAAGTAGTAATAAAATTTTTTTAGTTTTATAGTCTGAAATTTATTAACATTAATTTTAGTACCCACAAAAAGCATTGCCTAACATGTTGAATGAAGCATACATTACCGGTATTACTAAGTATTTACCCAACGAACCTGTTTCTAACGACGAAATGGAAGATTACCTTGGCATGATTAATAATAGTCCGTCAAGGGCGCGAAGGATAGTTTTAAGGAACAACGGAATAACAACCCGATATTATGCATTGAAAAAAGGAGGTATCCCGACACATAATAATGCAGAACTTGCGGCTATTGCTGTGAATCAGTTGTTCAATGAACGTTTTAAAAAAGAAGATCTGGAATTGCTTGTTTGCGGGACAGCCTCACCCGATCAGATAATGCCTTCCCATGCATCAATGGTTCACGGCTTACTTGACGTACCAAGCATTGAAATTGCATCATTTGCAGGCTCGTGTTGTGCCAGTATGCAGGCCTTAAAATACGCTTATTTATCGGTTTCTACAGGAAATACGCGTAATGCTGTCTGCACAGGTTCTGAAATGCTTTCGCACTGGATGCTGGCAAAATATTTTGAAAATGAAACACAAAATGAGAGCAAACTGAAAGATAACCCTTTGCTTGCATTCGAAAAGGAATTCTTGCGCTGGATGCTTTCTGACGGCGCAGGTGCCTTGTTGATAGAAAATAAGCCTGCAAAAACACTTTCGTTAAAGATTGAATGGATTGACATAAAATCTTATGCCAACGAGATGGAAACCTGTATGTATGTGGGGGCAGAGAAAAATGAGAATGGCCAGTTACAGGGCTGGTGCAGATACGAGCCGGAAGAATGGCTGACAAAATCGATATTTTCCATGAAACAGGATACACGGATGCTGGGACAATATATTGTACCGCTTGGCGGCCAGTTTTTAAAAGATATTATTAATAAACGCAACCTGGATATTGAATCAATTGACTATTTTCTGCCCCATCTGTCATCGGAGTTTTTCAGAGAACATATTTACACGGAATTGAGCAAACTGGGGATTAATATTCCAAAAGAAAAATGGTTCACCAACCTTTCTAAAGTTGGTAACGTTGCCACCGTATCATTTATACTGATGTTAGAAGAACTCATACGTACGCGTGTGCTTAAAACCGGACAAAAAATCCTTATTCAGGTACCCGAAAGCGCCAGGTTTACCTATGCCTATGCACTTCTGACAGTTTGTTAAACATACTTATTATGAAAATTAACGAAGTACCCCAGGATGGTGCCTATCTGATTGAAGGTAAAATAAGGGACCTTTGTTATGTTATTGATGAAAAAGGGCATTATACAAAGGCCTTAAGCAAAGGGTGGGCTCCCAAAAATGAGGCCATAAGGCTTGCCTGGGATATAGTATATGAAAAAGCAGAGTCAATAAGGCAGAAAGTATTATCAGGCATTTTAAGCCCAATTGCTTTTTACATGGAGCTGAACATTATGGATGTCAATATATTGTCAAGTTACACCGGTATTCCGAAAAGAAAAATAAGGAAACACCTTAAAATGAAAGGTTTTGAAAAACTAAACCCGGAACAAATTTGTTTATATGCCGAAGCTTTAAATATTTCAGCAGAAGAATTAACAGATATTGAAAAATTACGTGAATTTACTTTCAGGCATGAAGATTAATTTTCAGCATAACCAGGCTGCTCATTGTGAGAATGGTGTAACATTAAATCTTCTCAGGTTTTATGGCATTAATCTGAGTGAGCCGATGATTTTTGGTATCGGCTCAGGCTATTTCTTTTCACACATGCCATTTATCAGGCTTCATGGCATGGCAGTTACATCTTTCAGAGTATTGCCCGGATGGATATTTAAAAGGGTAACCAAAAGGCTGGGCATAAAAGTAATGCGAAAAAAATTTCACAATGCTGACAAAGCGATGCGTGAACTCGACAGACTTCTTGTTGAAATGGGCATACCGGTGGGTACACTGGTAGGTGTTTTTCACCTTCCCTATTTTCCCAAAGAATACAGGTTCCATTTTAATGCACATAATATAACTATTTTCGGGAAAGAAAACGGTCGGTATTATGTCAGTGACCCGGTGATGGAAAATGTTGAAACCCTTACTGAAGATGAACTTAAAAAAGTACGTTTTGCTAAAGGTACTTATCCACCCAAAGGGAGAATGTATTATATTACCAAAGTACCTCCAAAATTAAATTTAAAACCAGCTATTATAAAAGGAATCAGAAAAACTGCCAAAGATATGCTGACAATACCTTTACCCATGTTTGGCGTAAAAGGTATCAGATATCTTGCTGAAAAAATGCACCGTTGGCCTGATAAATACGGGAAAAAAATGGCTGCCCTGAATCTGAGTCAGGTCATAAGAATGCTTGAAGAAATAGGCACAGGTGGTGCCGGATTCAGATTTATTTTTGCCGCATTCCTTCAGGAAGCATCAGAAATACTGGGGAATCCGTCATTAAACGAGCTAAGTATTGAAATGACTTCAATTGGCGATGCATGGCGTGACTTTGCCTATCACGCTGCACGTAATTTCAAAAACCGTGATAATGGCCAGACATCTTACGGTATGTTAGCTGATAAGCTTATGGCAATTGCCGAAAAAGAGGAAAAAGTATTTTTGCAACTACGTAAAATTAGCTTATGACAAATGATGAGGTCGTAATCGAAATAAGAGAATTAAAAAAAATATACCGCGGAAGCAAAACCCCAGCTCTCAGCAATATTAGCCTTTCAATACAGCGGGGCAGCATATTTGGCCTGCTTGGCCCCAACGGCGCAGGAAAAACTACCATGATCCGTATCCTTTGTGGATTATTACAGACTACATCCGGAGATGTCTTTATTAATGGTTATTCAATTACAAAAAATATCAGACTGATCCGGAATTTTATAGGAGTTGTCCCGCAGGAAATAGCTTTGTATCCAACCCTTACAGCTTATGAAAATCTTTCGGTTTATGGGGGAATTTACGGATTACATGGCCATGAACTGAAAAAAAGAATAAACGAATTGCTTATCCTGGCTGGCCTTGAAAAGAACCGTCACATTCAGGTGAAAAAATTTTCAGGAGGAATGAAACGCAGGCTTAACCTAATTGCGGGAATTTTGCATAAACCGGAAATTATCTTTCTTGACGAACCAACAGTAGGAGTTGATGTACAGTCGAGAACAGCCATAATTACCAGCCTTAAAGAAATTAACCGTGATGGTGCAACGATAATTTATACCTCTCATTATCTTGAAGAAGCTGAAGAGCTCTGTAATTTTATTGCCATAATTGATAAAGGCAAGGTAATTTCGCAAGGCACACTTGCAGAAATAAAACAGGTGCATTATAATAAAGAAAAATCTCTTGAAGAAATTTTCTTATAATTAACAGGTAAAGAAGTGAGAGATTGATGATGAGGGCTTTATTAAAACTAATCTATAAAGATACGCTTGTGCTTATTCGCGACCGCGGAGGACTTGCTATGTTGTTTATTATGCCTGCCGCACTGGTGCTTATTATGACCAACCTGCAGGATTCAACATTCAGGTCAATAAATGAAAGTGGCATAAAGCTTATCCTGCTTAATGAAGATAATGATTCACTCGGGTTAACCCTTGAAAATGAAATAATTCAATCAAGGCTATTTAAAGTTTACAAGCAAATTGGCAATAAAATCCCTGACGAGGATGAAGTAAGAGAAGCAGTTGCTTCAGGCAGATTTCAGATCGGGTTTATTATTCCGAAAGGGGCTACTCAGCTGATCCGTAGCCAGATCAGAAATAATCTGGCAATGCTCTTTTCTCCTGAAAATATGCCGGTATCTGCAGGTGACTCAATGTATTTTAAAGTATATCTCGATCCCATCACAAAAATATCATTTCGTGAAACCTTACAGAGCCATGTAAGGGAAATGACCACCCGCATTGAAAATCAGATAATTTTCAGCGAACTCTCCAGAGAAATCAGTATGCGCTTTCCAATGGCGATTCGTAAACCCATATTATTGCAAAAAGAAGCAATTTTCTATAAAGAAGAATATGCAACAAAAGAGGATAATAAAGTAATTCCAAACTCTGTCCAGCACAATGTACCGGCATGGACATTATTCGCTATTTTTTTTGTGGTTATTCCGCTGGCCGGAGCAATGATAAAAGAACGTGAAGAAGGAAACCTTGCAAGACTTCTGACCATGCCATGCTCGTACTTCAGTATCATGCTCAGCAAAGTCATTGTATATCTCATTGTTTGCTATCTGCAGTATGTTTTAATATTGGCAATGGGCGTTTATCTTTTACCGTTGTTTAATCTTCCGCCGCTTAATATTGCCGGCCAGCTTGATGTACTTTCAGTTATGGCACTTGCTGTTGCCCTCGCCGCAATAGGGTATGGTATGGCAATAGGAACCATTGCCACCACACATCAGCAGGCCGCAATTTTTGCTTCGATATCAGTTGTAATATTAGCCGCAATCGGAGGAATATGGGTGCCTGTATTTATTATGCCACCTGTAATGCGACAACTAAGCGTAATTTCACCTCTTAACTGGGCACTAAACGGCTTTTATGATATTTTAATCAGAGGAGCCAGATTCAGTGATATTTTATCAACTTGTATTTATTTAATATGTTTTGCATCAGCATGCATGTTAATTTCAATCTATTATCATAGATTTAAAAAAGAACATATTTAACACATATCTTGCGCAAATATTGATTTGTTAATGAAATAATTTTGAAACATGTTTTGAAAAATTGTAATTTTTAGTCATTATTGCAAACTATATTTTACTATTCTTGTTTTTTATAAAAAATGGTTAGCCTGATCATGATATGGAAGAATTAATCAACCAGCTTAAAAAAGATATCATTGAAGCTCTTTCGCTCGAAGACGTGGTACCCGAAGATTTTGATGCTGACACTCCCCTCTTTGTTGAAGGACTTGGACTGGATTCTATTGATGCGCTTGAATTGATATTATTGATGGAACGAAAATATCAGGTAAAAATCACTGACCCTAAAGAAAGGCGTAATGTTTTACG
>JAJUGM010000125.1 GCA_029268165.1 Bacteroidota bacterium | reverse complement strand
AGGAGCATCAATACCCGTAAACATTGGAATAATACCCTGCCTTGCTCTGGCATAAAGGCCTTTGGCATCTCTTTTTTCGCAAACTTCAAGGGGCGCATTTACGTATAATATAATAATGTCGTCACTGCCTATTATCTGACGGGCCTGTTCGCGCGAAAAATTTGTCGGGCTGATACATGAAACAATGACAATAATACCTGCATTCACTAATATTTTAGCTATCTCAGCAACTCTTCTGAGATTCTCATGACGGTCATTCTCGCTGAAACCCAGATCACGGTTTAATCCATGCCTTACAACATCGCTGTCAATCACCACTGTGAGAAACCCCTTACCAAAAAGTGTTTTTTCAAGTTCAAATGCCAGCGTACTTTTACCTGCCCCTGAAAGCCCTGTCATCCAGATAACCTTCCCATGCTGATTCAGCATTCTTTCTTTGGCCGTTCGAAGCAATCTGATATTATAATCCTCCATCTTATCCTTCAATGTGTAATTGAAAAGGTGTAAATATAATAAAACGGAGATAAAACAAATAAATAACTAAAAATTGTGGATAAAAAGCACAATCTATAATATAATTATCTTTCTGGTTACAGCAGAAATCCCAAACTGAAGTCGGACAAAATATGTACCCCCTTTCAGCCCCTGCAATTCCAAATAAGTTCTAAATAAGGGATCAGATTTATATTGTAATTTATTTAGTACTATGCGGCCGTTCATATCAGAAATGGCAATATCCACGTTTCCTTTATATGGGTTTTCAAAAGATACATTTACAATATCCTTTGCCGGATTGGGATATATTTTTAATGAAGTAAGGTCAGATGGTTCATGAATCCCCACTTCTTCAAGGTCAAGCGTCCATATTCCCCGGCCATGTGTGGCAACAATAATCTGATTATCAATAATTTCTATTTGCCATACCGACACTGCCGGAAGCCCGTTATCGGCATAATGCCAAGATGTCCCGTTATCAGTTGATTCAAACAGTCCTATTTCAGTGCCTGCCCACAATATGTTGGTATCATACGGCATAACCAGCAGACTATAGACCATTACATCAGGGAAACCATTCAGGCTTGAATCGCCGGTACCAAAGCCGGAAATATCCTGCCAGTTTTTACCGTAATCATTTGTACGCAAAATTTTGGGTTTACCTTTCATAGAAAACATTACATAAGCTGTTGCCGCATTGTGCGGATGCGTAGCCAATCCGCTGATATAGCCCAGTTTAACATCTTTATAATTGGGAACAGAATCAAAAGACCGGCCTCCGTTGCGTGACAGAAAGATATGCAGATCGGGATCGGCGAACATTCCTGCGCCTGCCCAAATAACAGAATCAGCAGCAAGTGACACCCTTACAATATGTTGATTCGTTACTGTATTATTTAATGTCCATCCTTTACCTATAGGTATGGTTTTCCAATCATAGCGACCCATGGCAAAATTGTCATGTCTGAAAACACCTTTGCTGCCAACGGCAAAAACTACATCAGGCTTTGACCTTGAATGTGAAAGTCGTGATACGAAAGGACCATCCTGATTAATACCGTTATCTGCTTTTTGCCATGTTACTCCTCCGTCATTGGAAATGTAAAACATGTTGTTATATGAGCTGCCTAATATACGATGCGGATATAAAGGGTGCCAGAGGACTTCAAAGCCATCGCCACCAATTTTATCATCATAGGCTGATGTTACTGTGGCATTTTCGCCTGCAGGCGACTGCCATGTGCCGTTGTCCTGCATGCCGCCAATATATTCATTGGCTCCGGGTTTCTTGGCAATACCGTAAAACTGCGTGGTAACATAGCCGTTTTTGATTTGTGTCCATGTATTTCCTTCATTGTATGAAATGCCCAACCCACCGTCATTTGCATCGAGCAGGGTAAATTTTTTATTTACAGCATCAGTAACAATGGCATGTATTTCATGATGGTCCACATGTAAGTTGCTGTTTTTCCTGTAATCAGCCAAAACAGTTACATTTGCCCTGTCAATCATTGTAAAGGTACCATATTCAATCGTTATGGCAGCTGAGGGAAGGGCATCAGGCTTCCATGTGGCGTCATCAGCCAGGGTTGGCCAGAAAAAATATAGTTGCTTGTATGTATGGCCACCCTGCTTTGCTACGTTAGGCGATGGCGCTGATGCGTTGTAAGGGACTGCATGAACAAAGATATATTCCCTGCCTGAAATATCATCATTTAATTTTCTTTCTATCAGGTTAAATTTTCCGTCACGCTCCTGGTCGCGGAATGAAACCATCAATTGCCGGTTGTTTTTTGTATCCCACACTTCAAAGGGAACGTCAACATAATTGTTGTAAGTATAATCGGCAGGTGGAACGCCAGCCCCTTCGCCTTCGGGAACCGTAAAGCGATGCGCTTTCTGTGTTTTTCCGGGCCCGAAACGAATTTCAACCGATACCCAGTCGCTTGATAAAATATCTGTTCCGTCCTCAAGGTCGCCGGTTGACATGCCTCCTCCAAGGTAACGGCCGCCAAAATTTATAAAATCCATAAATGAAGCTGTTCCTGTTGTATCAACCCTTTTAACCAAAGGATCACTTAATGTGGTTCCCGGCAATAATTCAATCTTTCCCATATCAACACCTGCAACAAAAACGATATTTTCATTAAACGGATGCACGGTAATGGCATTATTAAACCAGCCCTGAGAACCAAGGAAATTATTTGCAGAAACACACTTCGACCAGTTACTGCCATAATCAGATGATACATAAATGTGGGTTTGCAAAGCAGCAGAGCCCGATTCATATCCGACAGCCTCAGCACAGACATATATTTTATTCGGGCTTTGTGGCGATATAGCTAATTCAAACCTCCCGCCTTCTCCTATTCCGTTATTGACAGGTATCCATGTCTCACCATTGTCAACTGATTTAATAACCCCGTAACCATAAGCGGCAGCGTACTGGACTGAAAATGTAGTGGGGTCAGCCGCAATATCCTGAATTGCATATCCTTTTTCATATACTCCAAACCATGTGATTCCGCCATCGGTTGTTTTATAAATTCCTTCGTTGGTAGCCGCCAGTACAATATTCTTGTCATTTGGGTCAATTATTATTTTATTGACATACCTGAAATGGTCGTTAATTATTGTAGCGGTTAAAAGCTGCCAGCTTTGCCCCCGGTTTTCCGATTTAAATATGCCGCCTCCTCCAACCATGCCTACACCACCATACCCCTCGCCTGTTCCGGCATAAATGGTATTATAGTCAGATGGGGCCATAGTCATTGTGTTGGTTGCCAGATTAGGTAAGTCGCCCGTAAGGTTTGTCCATGTTCTGCCTTCATCCGTGGTTTTCCATATTCCGCCACTGACGGCAGCTGCATACCATGTTTTAAAAGCCGGGTCATCAGGATCAACAATTACACTTCTTGTGCGGCCGGCTACATTGCCCGGTCCACGCTGCACCCAGGGATAAATCTTTTTGGTTGCCTTCAGTCGCTGAAGATTTTTCTTAGCTTTCAAAAGCTCAAAATACCGGTAGTTTGTTTTGTAGCCCGAATATTTTTCACCAATAGGTGTACTAATGGCCTTAAAATAATTAAAAAATTCATCAGGACGGTCATATCCTTCCTTTTCCCGTGCTTCCCGTTCAACTTCTTCATTCGTGTGTTCGGCACGGAATAGCCAGAACACACCAAATGCACAAAGAAAACCAATTAAAATAACCGATATGAAAAAAATCTTCCTTTTCATCATTTTCTATAATTAGTGAAAATCATTTATCAAATATACTTTGATAATCAACGTCTTCGAATCCGGTTTTCCGGAAAGCAAGTATAAAAACAGTGTCAACCGGTGCTGAATACCGGTCATAAAGTCCAACATTCATCACCAGATAATCGCCTTCTTTTGAATCATGCTGCAACTGGCCATCAACCGAGACACTATAAATACCATACTGCCCCATATTGATCACTTCAAGCTGCCGTCCATGAGAAACACTGAAATAATTGCCCATATAGTATGCTTTTACTCTTACGCCTGAATTGTAAATATTGTCAATGACCAGGCTATCCGTACTGTTCGGGTCCAGTGCCGTAACCAGATTATATTCTTCGGACGACAGTTTGCTTATATCATAAGCTCCGCCCTGAAACTCATAAGCAATCCAGTTACCTGCCAGTTTATTGGGATACCCTTCAGCATAATCGATGTTATAATCATTATCCTGGCATGCATTGATTATAATTGTTAAAACAATAAATATTGCGTGAAAAAATTTATTTATACCCATTGGCAGGTATTTTGATAAAACCTTATTTCTGCAATATTGTCTCATTCTTTTTTCCTCCATGTTACAGGTATTTCCAGACCTTTATACGGATCGGACATGAACCGCACATACCATGATAAAGTTCTTTGCGTATAAGTACCTTCAGAATAATCATATTCACCAAAGTATCCCTCTCCGGGAAGCAGAACAAGCTGTCCGTCGCCCAGATCAGCAAATCTTCCGGGCATTGTGTATCCTGGGAATCCCAAAACATCAGTCATTTTGTACAGGCCGGCCTGACTTATTTTTGTTACGCGCGATTCAACCTCTTCCCATAGTGTGCCGGTATATGTACCCGAAAGGTCGTTGCCGGAAACGTCCTCATAAGTTACAGCAACAAACCTGTAGGTTGTTCTTGAAAAGCCTTCAGTATTTTCAGCGTAAAAATAAACAACGTACAAGCCAGGTTTTGTAATATCAACTTCTGAATCATCATAATAAAGATTAACCTGTGAGCCATTAACTGTTGCTACTCCTCCCGGATCGCTGTATTCCCCGCTATCCTGTTTGATAAGTGAAATGAAATCGCCACCAGTAAGTGTAAATTCAGGCAAATAGGATACATGCGAAACATCAGCCGTTTCATACCATTTTTCGCACGACATTAAAACCAAAAACAAAGCCGATAACAATATGTTAATCTGATACTTCATAATTTATTATTCATCAACTTTTTTATCCCACCAGATTTTATCATACACTTCCTTTTTAGCAGGAGTATTAGGATTACCTGAATATTCTGTTTCAGGGAAAATGAGTCGTTTCGGAAATCTGCCGCTGGTAACATTATTAACCGACACGGTAAACTCACCGGCGACATAATTATCATCTGAAGCAGGCACAGGACTTTCCTTTGGATAATGTGTGCGATTATGTTCAAAAAATGTTTCAAGGCTCTGGATATTTGCCAAAGATACCCATTTCTGCACAATAATTGACTGAATAAACTCTTCCGGCGAGCTCCCTTCAGCAGGAAATTCATAAGGCTGCCCCGGTGAATAAAAACTTTCGCCGCTTTCAAAGCCAAGCCTGTTGAAGGCTTTGTCAATAGCTTTCTGATATAGTTCTTTAGCATCAGCATAAGGTGCAACATTAAACCTGATGATGGCCTCAGCCTGTAATAAGTATGATTCTGTGACACTCATAAGGTAAATCGGATCAAGCGGGTTAAAGGCAGGTTTTGAATAATAACTGCTGTTGGTTCCGGTTGGTTCGTTTGGATCATTATAATTCCCCTGGTCAAGGCCTTTATGGCCACCTCCCTGCTCAGGGTAATTAAATAGCGCATCAAGACGGCCAATATCACCCTTGTCATTCATGAATCTTAAAAATGTGTTGCTTAACACCAGGTTGGGATTGTCACCAAGTACCATAATTTCTGTTTCATATAAAGGATTGCGCCTTCCAGCCTCATTGGTAAACTGAGTCATGGCTGCATCGGTATCAAGAAATTTAATTTCCGGGTCATTATATAAAGCTTTTATACCATTTTCGGCCACTTCAGGGCGTGCATATACCTGCCGAAGGAATATTTTTAGTTTGAGTGTATTAGCAAATGCTTTCCATTGTTCTATATTCCCATTGAAAAGTAAATCTTCACTACCTGCCTGAGGAATATCTTCATTATCCAGGTCTTTTCCCAAAGCATTGTTTATGCGGGCAATGAGGCTGTCATAAATATCAGGGCCATTTTCATAATGCGGATTCAAAATACCATCTTCTCCTTTAAGTGCTTCTGAAAAGGGAATCTGGTCATATAAATCAACCAATATCTGAAAAATATAACATTGCATCACCGTAGCAATAAGATAATAGTTCCAGCTATGGTTTTCAGCAGCAAGATTCTTGATATATTCAAGATTAGCAAGCGCTCCGGAGTATAGTTCGTTGAACTGCCCGTTAAATGTACTGCTGTTAATATCATAAGAATCAAGGCCTGTATATTGTGATGCTCCGAGCGATTGAGTCCAGTGCTGCGACCAAAGGGCGCCCAACACCTGATACTTCCCGCCATAGACGTATGCTATAGAAGAGATACCTGCGGAAAGTGTCAGTTTTTCATTTGCTTCCGATGGATTATTGGGATCCTTGTTAACATCCAGCCATTTCTCGCAGGATGATGATAACAATAAGACCATATTCAGTGTCAATATTCTGATTGATATTTTCATATATCTAATAATCACTTGCCATTATTTTGTTTCTGTTTTCCTTTGTCTTTCTTCGCCGTTGGCTTAAGCCAACAGCAATTGTTGTTTATTACATTTATGAATACAATAATTTTATTATTTGATTTTTATATTCCTTTATACTGCTTTCTAAACTCTCTTTAATTCCCTCATGGTTTTCTATTTTAATATTTTTTCTCCTTTGCCGTTGGCTTAAGCCAACGGCAAAATTGCAATTAAAATCTATTCATCAACAAATCTATCTCTTTTTCAAATGTATAATCTTTATGATGTTCTTCCTGATTTAAAATATACATTCGTAATGAATCCGAATCGTTTACACTAACGCTTGTTGCCCAATAATCATCCTGCCATTGAAATTTCTCATGTTTGAAATAATTTTTATTAAGCCAAAATGAAGATTCTCCTTTAATTAATTGTGCAATTCTACTGATTGTTTGTTGTCGTCCAAGTGATACCAAGCAATGAATATGATCATAATAACCTCCAAGAGAATCTAAATATATATCTTTTTGTTCAGCATTAGCAGTAATATGTTTAAATAAACTTTCTCGTATATCTTTATTAAGCCTATATTCCCTATTTTTTGTAGAAAATACTATATGTATCAAAATTCTAACCCAAGACATTTTAAAAAAACTAAAATTTTCTAAATAAATATTTATATTAAAACCCCACCCTCACTCCAAAAGCAACGCTTCTCACCGTAGGCTGTGCGCCATATTCGCCGAAATCGGCATCAAGGTCATTGCCAAAAGTAGTGAGCTCAGGGTCGATATATGTCTGATCTTTAGGTGTCCAAAGTAAAAGATTTCTGCCAATCACGCTTATTTCAAAATTTTTTATAAATGTTTTTGAAAGCAGCTTTACAGGTAATGCATAAGAGAGAACTGCTTCGCGCAATTTAACATAAGATTTATTAATAAGTGAGTTACCATCAAGCTCAGTACCCCCGTTGCCCCAATAATCAACCAAAGTAACAGCATTAATCGGTATGGTGTTTTCAGCATAAATTGGTTTTCCTTCAGCATCTTGTCCTATCTCATAAACCGAATTAGGAATGATAAACGGTTCACGGTTATTATAGGTTGTGACAGGAACTGTACCTGCCCAAACCGAGATATCTTTTGTACGCGAGTACATGATACCACCCTGTTTGATATCGAAGTTTACTGACAACTGAATATCTTTAAAAATTATTTTTGTTCCGGCGCCTGCAATATAATCATACTCACGTGTACCATATTCCTTAAGGTCTTTGGCGGCTTTAGGCAATCCCTGGTTATCCACTACAATTCTTCCCAGTTCATCGCGCATTGCTGTGCGGCCTTCAAATATTCCAACCGGTTTACCCGGCTTCCCGACAAAATGAATCTGTTGACCTCCTTCCACGACCAGTGAATTAAATACGATACGGTCGAGATCATCATTAAGTTCAACAAGAAGGTTATGGTTTTTAGAAAAATTCAGTGTAATATCCCATTGAAAATCCTTTATTTTTATAGGAGTAACGTTTAATAATGCTTCAATGCCTTTGTTTGTTATCTTGCCGAGATTGATAATTTTGAGCGTGTAACCTGATGATGCTGCTAATGGAGCTGGCCAAATAAGATCGGTAGTGGTTTTGTCATAATAGGTAAAATCAATACTGATGCGGTTATTAAATAATCGCAGATCAGTACCCGCTTCAAACTCCCGGGTAAGCTCAGGTTTTAACTGCTGATTGCCAATGAGGTTACTGACCTCATAAGAATTAACCCCGTTGGGCAAAGGATATCGTAATGAACCGTAGCCATCAGAATGGCCGGCATTAACAAAAACAGTATTTATCTGATAAGCTGGCGCATCATTTCCAACTCTTGTATAAGCAAGCCTTAGTTTTCCGAACGATAATACCTTTTTAACTGATGGCATCAGTTCACTGAATACAAATGATGAACTGACTCCCGGATAAAAAAATGAATTATGCTTTTTTGGCAACGTTGAGCTCCAGTCGTTTCTTGCAGTAAGTGTTATAAAAAGCAGGCTTTTAAAACCAATATCCACATTACCGAATGCGCCTACAAGCCTTCTCTGACCGATGCTTCCATCAGCAACCGGTGTTTCTGATGAATTGGATAACTGGTAAAATTCGGGTATTGTCAGGTTTCGTACCTGAGCATAAAGGCTTTTGGAAAATCTTTCATTGATGTTATAGCCAAGT
>JAJUGM010000124.1 GCA_029268165.1 Bacteroidota bacterium | reverse complement strand
GGCTGAAGATGAAGGAAGAATTAGGTAAAGCCAGCATAGGTGTTGAAAAAAATAAACTTATGCCCGACATTTCCTTAAATTACTTTCTGGGCACCAACTTTTATGATAATCCAAAATATTATCACGGATTTGAGGTTGGTATTGCTGTTCCCTTGTTTTATAATGCACAAAAATCGAAAGTAAAGGCATCTGAAATTGCTGAGGATGCAACAAGATATTTCACAGATTATGAGATTGAGTTGCTTAAAATAAAGCAAAAGGAGCTTCTGAATTCCTATATGAAGTTAAAAGAACTTTTAGACTATCATCATGAACAAGGCAGCAAGCTTTACACTGAAATAATCAGGACCGCCCGCCTTAGTTTTGAGAATGGAGAAATCGATTTCTATAAATTTGCTACCAGCACCGAAACTGCCCTGCAAATAGAATTGGATTACCTGAATAATTTAATCAGTTATACCCAAGTGGTACTTGAACTTAATTATCTTTCTAAATAAATGATTATGAGCACGATAAGACAACTTCTGTTACCTTGTATATCGACTTTGGTCATGTTTTCCTGTGTGTCAAAAAATCAGGATACCAGAGAGCAGGAATTCAATGTTGTTGAAATTACTGACCAACAATATAGCAGCGATTCCATGCAAATCGGAAAAATGGAAAAAAGGGTGTTTGAAAACACAGTAAAATGTAATGGCACTTTAATACCATTTCCTGAAGGCATGGCTAAAATTAGTGCCCCTTTCGGAGGGATAGTCAAGAAAATCTATTGCCGTAACGGACAATTTATAGAAAAAAACCAGACCTTACTTGAAATTACAGGCAATGAAATCATTGATATTCAAAATGATTTTGCTGAAGCATCAGCTAATTACAAACGTTTTAAAAGTGAATATGAGCGGATAAAATCTCTGTACGATGAAAAAGTAGCATCAGAGAAAGATTTTATTTATGCGCAAACAGAATACAGAGCATCGGTGGCAAAATACAACGGATTAAAATTAAAAATCGAACTCATTGGCTTTTCAGCTGAAAGCATTGAAAACGGGGAAATAAATGCATTCTATTCCATTAAATCACCAATTGGCGGATTTGTTTCTAAACTTAAAACGGTTATCGGAAGCTATGTTGACTCTCAGTCTGAGCTTTTGGAAATTATCAATCCCGATTTGTTTCAGATTAAACTCACAGTATTTGCTAAAGATTTGAAAGGTATAAAAATAGGACAATCCGTGCGTTTTAAATCGGCAGATAATCAGGAGGTACACCTTGCAACACTAAGCTCTGTAGGTGTTGTTATTGATGATGAAACCAAATCAGTAGATTGTTATGCTTCAATAAAGGACGAAGGACAATTAAATCCTGTTTCCAATGAGTTTATTGAAGCCGAAATAATTACAAGAACAGATACTGTAAATGCATTGCCATCTGAAGCAATTATTAAGAATGAAAATGATTATTTTGTTTTGGTTTTGAATAAGCAGGAAGACAGTAAATATTTTTTTAATAAAATTCAGGTAAAAACAGGCAGGCAGTTTGAAGGATTTACTGAGATTATTGAACCAGAAATTCAAGGTTTGATACTTACCCGTGGAGTATATAATATTTCTCTGTAATAGGTATATGAAAATCAGGCAGTGAATAGTTGCTCCGCTAAGATATATTCCACAGGTATTATGAATCTTTTTAATCATCGCACCTGGGTTAAACCCGGATTAGTCATAAGGAGAGAAACGCACCGATTATTCATTAAAAATGTTTAAGCAATAAGACGTTTATTACCAATTGTAATGTATTGGAATTAAAATAAGCACAATATCGGTTTAATCCATTTGTCATTGCAAGACATTAATATTTATTGATAAAATAACAAATTTTTCTAATGGCGCTCATTAGAAAAACAAGGCCTGGTGGCATATCCCGGATAATGTTACCCATATACCACAGAATGATACTGCCGGATAATTTTAATCGTAAGTTGGCTTTTATTTTTGATTGTACTATTAACCACTTATTAAACACTAATTATTATGAACTCATTAAAGTTAAGTTTTTTTGCAGCAATTTTGCTTTTTGCTTTTGCCTGTGAAAAGGAAGAATTACCCTCAAACGACCAGAGCCAGGTTACAGAAAGCCGGCTAAAATCCTATCAGTCTGGCATCAATAACGGTTTTTTCTGGTCATTATGGAAAAGCGATGGTAGCACCGGCACCTGCAACTATCAGAATGGTCCGGGTGGCAACTATTCAGTCTACTGGAGCGGTTTTACCGGTAACTTTACCTGTGGGAAAGGATATACAACCGGTTCACCGACTTACAGAATCGGTTATAATCTGGGAGCTTATACCAACACCGGAGGCGGTACTTTCGGATGGTATGGCTGGACAAGAAACCCTTACTATGAATATTATGTCAATGAAACATGGGGGACTTCATCACCTCATACCGGCACTTACCTGGGCACGCTTCAGAGTGATGGCGGCGGATATAATGTATATACACGCTGGGTTTCGGGTACCAACATTGACGGAGGTTATGGTTTCAGACAGATTTATAGCAGCAGGAACTGGAAAATTCAAACCGGTAAAAATTACGTCATAACCTTTGCCAACCATTATAACAAATGGAAGAGCCTTGGCTATACTCTGGGACAGATGAATATTCCCGCAATAATGGTCACAGAGTCATGGGGAACCAATGTGAGCGGTTATTCAAACTGCACAATCTGGGCTAATTAGAAGCAAATGGATTTTCAAACATGATGTGAAAACTGCCCGGAATTACAACCGGGCAGCTTTTTTTTGGAAACAGTCATGTTGTTCGTATTTTTCTTTCAAACATAAAAAATTACTTTTATTTATTTATTTGGTTTGGCTTTTAAAATTCTGATATGAAACTTTATTTTTCTTTTCTGATTATCTTATTTATAACACTTTTTTCATGTCATCTGCAGCATGACAAGCATTCTGATATCTCATTGACCGGAAAGTGGCATAGGTTTTCAATGGATAACGGATACACTGAGTTTGATATTGATTCACAGTATGTGGTTTTTTATAACCATAAAGTAGGCAGGTTTAAACTTGCATATAAAATTGAGAACGATTCATTTAAATACCTTAACCACAAATATGCAGCTAAAATTACTTTTTATGGCGATTCGGTATTTTTAAGCGGTAATGATAATACAACTGCAACCTTATACAGGTTTACTCCGCCCGACATGCCTTTTGACAGTATTCCTGATGAGAAGGACTCCCTGGCTTTTGAAAAATATATTCAGGGTTTCGATAAAAGGCTGATCCATGAACTTGAAAAAGCAGGAATCCAATTTTTTGACCATGCAGATCAGACGGAAGATACTATACCCATATATCAGAAATTGCTGGACATGAAGAATGATGAATGATAAAATCGTTACTTTCATGAATTAATCGCAGATTTATCATTAACCTATTTTCCTTATGGCAGACATTAAACCCGAGTACGATAAATAAACAAATGCTTCCGGGCAGATAAATTATGTTTTTAGAGGAAAGCAGGCCGGGATAATATGGTGATGAAGTGATGAAGTGGGGGAGGATGAATAAGTGACGAAGGGATTAAATATAATAATGACTTTTTAGCTCAAATACGATGAATAAACTAATACATCCAGGCGAATAAAAATTTGATGTATTTTTAGAGGCGATTAGTCATTAGGAGTGAAGCGAACTAATGACTAATCGAGGCAAAATATTACTGAATTACAGCTTATAAGTAAATCCGGCAATAAAATTGAACCGCTGTGAGGGATACTGGTTCCATAGCAGATATGAATTACCGACTATATTATACATATTGAAAAACAGTGTAAATACTTTGGAAAACAGGTATTCGACACCAAGATTCAGGTCAATTACCGGGTCGAGCTTCATGTATCCTTCAGGAAAAGCCGTTGTTTTTGCATATCTTGGCCCTGAAACAAGCAGGCTTGAATTGAATAAAATTTTTTCTTTTAAATTGTAAGTAGCAGAAAGTGTAAGATCAAAGGTTGGTTTGTGCCATGGTTTGGCCAGCTGCAACATTTTGAAATCGTAATAATTAAATCCGGCACTTACTTTAAGCTGGTCAGAGGGGTCAACAGCCAGCTCACCGTGATATTTTATCAGGTCAACATCGTCGTATTCTGCAGAAAAGGTATTTTGCAGTTCCGTTGTTGTATCATTGATAAAGAAATACATATTGGTAATGCTTAAGAAAGAAACATCTGTCCTGAACCTTACTTCTTTGCTGATGCTGCCTTTAATACCTCCATATACCATCAGTTTATAGTTTGTATTTTTCATTTTAAAACCGGGTGTGATGAAATGGTTTTCGCCCATTATTTTAGCATAATTGTTTAATTCAAGCTTTCCGCCAATACCAATAAAAGGCACCATTATTTTTTCAATAACGGTAAATTCAAGCAATCCACGCGGGTATAAATAAAACCTTGATATATCAGCATTATCAGCCACGCCTTCGAAACCCAGCAAAAATTTCCAATCGGTGCTTCGCTTGCTGATATAAGGGCTGAAATGTATCACGGTGTTGCCGGTTGAGTCGATGTTATTACTTGGCCTGAAATAATTTACAATAATATCTATGTTTCCCATAAACGATTCCACCAGTTTGCTGAGTGATGACTGAAAATAAACTGCGTTTTCGGTATGACCTGGTTTATCAGTGAAATAATTATATCCGAGGTTGAGCTTATAGTTCAGATGTGATGAATCAGTGTAGGTTGATCTGATGCCTGTAGCGGTACCAAACAGAATGGTATGCTGCCTTATATCGCTTCTGTCCATCTCAGGCAGAGAATCCGGTTCAAACATTCTGGTATTATATCCGTAATAGTTGAACCCTTCATGGTCAAGTGTTATATTGCCTGTTAAAGATGCTGTTTTAAAAAATTTTTTACCATAAAGATTGACATGATTTATTGCATAGCCGGCAGGTACTTTATCGTCGTTTTCGAGCCTGAGGTTTGAGTGCGAAGATTTATGGTATAAATAGGCTCCCACAGCATAGTCCTTTGAATGCAGGTTATTTATATTGAATTCGGCAAGCGGTGTGGCATAATTACCAAGTCCTGCGCGCAGAAAAGTATTATAAATTTTAGGTAATCCTGATGAAACCATCTTAGCCGGCTTAATGGGTTCTACTTCAAATTTTATTTCAGCAGGCCTTGGAGCAATTCTGTAATTAAAGGATGGTGTTGCTGTTTCAACATCCTGTAAGGAAGGCATAAGGCTTATTTTACTGGCTTCGGAAAGGGTTGGTTCATAAGGCCTCACCACAAATACCTCTTTGTGCATTTCCTGTGCCAGTATATTTAAAAATCCTGTACATAAAACAAAAGGCAATATGGTTAACCATTTTAATCTTTTCATTGCTGATATGTTGTTTTTCATACTGTACTTTTATTTTAAATTAATTTCCAGATCCTGTGTTTCAGTAGCTTTCTTTTTACCTGACTGTTTTTCGGTAATTGCTTTATGCTTTTCTCTGGCAAGTTCAAGAATGCCATCATTAGTATTTTCGTAGTAATCAATAATACTCTGTAATGTTTGCTGTGCCTGAAAATCGTTTCCGCGGGCAGAAAATATATCAGCCCAGAGGATAAAACTTTTAGCCATCCAGTATTGATGCGGTGTAGTTTTTTCAGAGAAATCAGTTATTTCTTTTTCAGCATTGTCATAATCTTTCCTTAGGAAATATATTTCAGCAATTCTGTATTTTGACTCTGCGCCTTCAGCACTTTTTACTTCTTTGGCAACCAGCCTGAATTCATCTAATGCCAGCATCTGTCTGTCTCTGGCCAGCAGTGATTTTGCTTTTTTGAATCGTGTTTCCCGTTCAAGGTCAGCCGACAGCTTCTCGGTCAGCAATATTTTATCTGCCAGTTCTATTACCTCAGTATAATTTTCAAGCAGATAATAACAGCGTAACATGCCCATACGTGCTTCGAGTATTGCAGCTCTTGATTCAGCTGACATTTCAAGTTTCTGATAGTAGTTAAGTGCCGCCACATAATCCTTTTGTCCGTACTTTATACGAGCTGCCCCCTGCAGTGCGACTTCAGTGAAAATATTTTTAGGCCTGCCGATAACATAATCAAATGATGTCACGGCTTCATCGGGCTGATTTAATTTATAATTGCAATCTCCTTTATAGAAATGAGCATTGAGCAGAAACCGGCCATCAGGATTGTTTTGTATGTAATTAGTCAGGCTTCTTATAGCTTTTGCACAATCACCGGCCATGTAAAGCCTTTCGGCCGAAATGTAGCTCAGTGAATCCTGTTCGCGTGCATCAATATTTGTAAGTGATCCAAGTTCTTTAACATACTTGAAATAAGCATCCACTTCATTCATATCAACATAAACATTTTTAAGTCCGATTAACGCATTTTGTGCTTCTTCCGAACCCGGATAATCAGTAACAACTTTTTTATAGTATTTAACTGATTCATCAAGCCTGTTGGCATTGTAATACAGCAATCCGAGATTAAGCAATGCTTTTCTTACATTACTGCTTGAGGGAAAATCACTGATGACCTGTTTATAATAAGTTGCCGCTTTATCAGGCTGACTGAGCCGTACATAACTTTCAGCAATCTGATAAATGGCATCAGCTTTATAGGTTGAGTTAGGGTAAGAACTAACGAGGCGTGTAAGCGTCTGAATTTTGTCGGTATGTTTCCCCTGTATGCCTTGTGAAAATCCTTTCTGATAAAGTGCATAATCAACGCCTGTTTTACCGGCCTTTATGCATTGATCGTAATATGAAATAGCTGATGAATAATCTGATTGCACAAAATAGCAATCGGCCAGACGGTTCAGCGCATCGCTGTAAATGGCAGGTTGTTGAGCCTGGCCAAAGGATACGTATTTTTTAAACCATATCTGTGCTTCGCGGTATTGCTTTTGCTGAAAATAGCAGTATCCTATGTTGTAATGTGCAAGTTTGTATTCGTCAGTACCTGATATACCGGCCTGAACAACAAAACTGTTATATTGCTCAAGTGCCCGGGCATAATCGGACTTTCTGTAAAAAGCCTCTCCCTTCCAGTAATTGCTTAAGGCTGCCAGTCGGGAGTCGAAAGTGCCATATGTGGTGGAAGAATTAAGCAACTGTATGGCTTCGTCATAGCGCAGATCATTAAATAGCTCAAGGGCACGGTAGTATGCAATTTTTTGATATGCTTTTTTAATTTCGTTATTTTTATTCTTTATTTTATCAATAGACGCCAGTGCCAGCTTATAATTACGGGCATTCAGGTATGCCAGTACAAGATATTGGTATGCCTCGTCTGAACGTTTTGAATTGGGATAAAGGGAGAGATATTCATTGAAACCTTCTATGGCTTCATTAAAGGGTGATGAAGACACTTCATAGGTAACCAGGGCGTAGTTAAAAAGGGCGTCTTCTTTAATTTCCTCGTTGAAGTCCATTTTAGATGCAGAAGAAAATGCCATTCTGGCGCTGTTTTTGTCATTCAGTTTGAGGTAACAATCGGCCAGATGATATAATGCATTCTGACTCAGAGGCGATTTATCGCCTGTTACACTTCCAAATAACCTGGCAGCTTTTTGCAGCTGTCCGGCCTTATAATAGGCATAAGCCAACTGGTATCGATCTTCTTTTGCTGCTGAGGATGCTTTTTCATTGTAAGTTTCAAGATAAGGGATGGCTTCCTCATATTTTTCAAGCATAAAATACGATTCGCCAATGATTCGCGAAACCTCTGCTGCCCGTTTTTCGGTAACATTTTCCATAAGTGAGGGGGCATAAGCGATCACTTCGTTGTATTTTTTCTGAATAAAATAAATTTGAGTAATATAGTAGGGTACTATAGGACCAAAATTTTCGTCAGTTTTTAATTTTAAAAATCCTTCAAGGGCAGTTTGATAATTTTTTTGTGTATAGTTGATATGCGAATAATAATACTGCGCTGGTGCGGTATACTTTGTATCTTTGTCTTTTATTTCTGAAAATGAATATTTTGCTTTATCCAGCTCATCATTCAGGAAATAGCAGTACCCACTTTTAAAATAGTATTCAGCAAGATCAGTTTTGTTAAGTTGCTGTTTATCAATTTTTTCATAATAATCCCGTGCGTCATCGTATTTCTTTTGCTGATAAAAATAATTGGCAAGAGCAAACCATGCATCGTTGGTAAGGGGACTTTCAACATTTCCGGTTATATATTGAATAATAAGGTTTTCAGCGTCCTGGTTGAAAAGTTTCAGGGCGCACATGGCTTCGTAATACTGGCTGTTAGCTGCTATTTCTGTATTTGTGCCATATTTTTTGGCGGTAAGCTGATGAAAAATCTGCTGGGCAGCACTGTATTTACCATTCCGGTATAGTTCAACAGCCTGATTATAGGTGCTCAAATCATCGGTATGATATATCGTCTGCTGGGCAGATAATACATCAACCACTGCCAGTGTTATTAAAAGTGAAAAAATTTTTAAATGCATACTATATTTTCTTTTTTTTCATTCTTAAAAAAGATCTAATGTATTAACGCAGGTTGGATTGTTTTAGTCTTTCTTAAAGCAATCAGGGTTCGGAAGCCTGCATTTACATGGTACCTAAATATTCTTTTTGTGTTTATTCTTAATGCAGTCAACCATTTACCGGTTGCTTTAAGAAAGCAAAGCTCCGGACCTGCACAAAAGAACAT
>JAJUGM010000123.1 GCA_029268165.1 Bacteroidota bacterium | reverse complement strand
GTGATGCCTCCGCTGGAATACGGCGGGTCGGTGAGCACCGTATCGACTGACGCCGTGGGCAAGGTGCGCAGCACGGTGAGGGCTTCTCCCTGAATCAGTCAAGGCTTACTGCATTGGGATCTTTACCTGTATATGCAGCTAAAAACGAAGGTACCAATACTTCAGGTGATGTGGAGCCATATCCATCAGAATAGCCTGGTTCAATGGGTTGTTGTATTAATCCTTTGTAGCCGGAAGTACTTGTATTTATTCTTCGTCTGTACAGCCTGCTTGAAATCGTTTTCCGGTATTCCTTCATTCTGTCAAAATAAACTGATGCATAAGCATTTTCACTGCTAAGCTTCTCAAAGGCAGTTCCTATGCTGATAATTGATATTGAAAAACTTCCTGTTTTCAGGCGGTTTTCAAAGCTAAATCCTCCGTATTTTGAGACTCCATCGTAAATAAAATATTCACTCATTTGCTCAGCATAAGTCCTTAATGCCGAAAGTTCAATCCTGAATCCTCTGAATGGCTCAAATGTCCCGCGAATATTAACATTCTCATTTTTTGTCATGGTATAAGGATTACTGAAGGTGGAATCTGTTGTTAACCAACCGTTTACAGTAAAATCCTTAATAATATTTTCATCCTGGTATCCCAGTAGGAAAGGCCATCCTGGCGCCCCTGAATATCTTTCATCTTTTGAAAACCCAAATCTTCTTGAATCAGGCAGATATCCAAGTACTTTTGTCGCAGCTGTATTTGAATAAGAAATCGATATATTTTTTAATCCGGTCAGGAAACGCAAAGAATTTTCACCGATAAAAACAAGCGGATTCATACCGGCTTCAATCTGCCCTTCAATGATTACCGTGAGGCCCGTATAATTTGAATCGGCCGTAAGTCCAATTCTGTTTTCATCAATAACATCTACGTTAGCCCTAACTTCTTTGCCCTGACGGTCAACAACTTTAACCGTTACATTCTGTGTTTTTAATTTATGGCTTATTCTTTTCGGGGTTTGTGCTTTCAAAATTACGTCTTCCTTTCGGAATTCAATGGTTTTAAACCTCTTTTCCGATTCCTGTGGTTTGCGGTTTGGATTATATTTGGTATCCAGGAGCTTCAGGTATTTAGATTTGGAATATAAATTGTTTAAATTAAGTTGTCCGTTGATCTGAAAAGTATTTGAGTTGCTTATACCATTACCAATATTCAGAAATACCGGCCCCCTGTCCCACCGGTAGGTTGAATTATATCTCAGAGATAAGGTGGTCCAGTTTAAAATGGGGAATTTATTAATCGGCACATTATATGTGGCATTAAAACTATGGTTATAGGTAAGTGGGCTGCCACCGCTTGAAATGCTGTTCCAAACCGACTTTGACCATTCCTCATGCTCACCTTCCCTGAAGAAATCATAAGCGCCTTGCAGTTCATCAATTCTTGAACTGTTTGAAATTGAAAAATCAAATTTCAGCGATCGTGTGAGGTCCCATGCTAAATCAAAATATTTATCCCACAAAAAGTCTTTGGTCACTGTTGAATCAATTTTTATATCCCTGTCCTGATAAACATTTCTAAGTTTAATTTCATTATAATTGCGGTCAAAACTGGTCCTGAAAGTTATTCTGTTTGGAAAGGGTGTGAAGTTAAAATCTTTAATAATTCTGAAATAAGGTGATTTAAGTGATTTTAATTTGGAAAACGGTGTAATTGACTTTGGGCGGGCATTATAAACGTAGTTAAATCCTGCCTTATATTGAATAATATTGTTTCTTTCCACTTTATAGCTCCGGGCATGTGTTTCACTGTATGCAGTGCTCAAAGAAAAGTTTGCCGGTGAAAAAATACGCCATTTCTTAAAATCTCTGTTAATCCTCACATTGGTAAGATTAATGCTGTTGCGCTGTGTAAAATCCTGCGAAATTTCCTTAATCCTTCTCCGTTCCTCATCTGACTGGGCTTCTCTTAGAACGTCGTTAAGCAATCTGTCGGGTTCTCGCGGATAATACTCAGGATTGATGGTTGTATTAGACAATCCGATAAACAAAGGAATTGTAACCTTTGATTTTTCGGGGAATAGCTTGCCAAGCTCAATGTTGGTCGAGAGATCATATTGATTAGTTTCTTCATGGCTACGCTGGTCAACTTTTTGTTCAATACTTCCGAATCCGGGTTTTGATGTGGCACCGGCCATAGAAACAGTACCAAGATCGGCCAGTTTTGTTTGCATTCTCGCATTGGCAGCCCATCCGCCACGATTATTAAAATCGGTTAATCTCAATTCATTAAACCAAATTTCGGCTGATTTTGACAAACCGTCATCCTGATATTGGTTATCAGCCTGTGCCGGATTTCTGATTCCAAGGATTATGGTGCGGATATTACTCAGATTAGGCGTACCTTTCACCTTTATTTTATTCTTTCCTTTATTTTTCCGGTAAATTTTAGTTTTACTATAAACAAACGGATCATCACGTTCAGCCTGGTCGCGTTCTTTTTTAATCTCTACCAGATCATCCAGGTCTATTTCAAACAGGTTTTCATCAGGCCAAACAATTTCGCGGTCGGCATCAGATTCATTATTATAATTTGAACGGTGAGGGGTAAGTTTCAGCGGAACCTCATATTCATAATAATTATCAAGCTGGTCAGAGCCAATTCTTATAAATGCGCTTACTTCATAATCATTCAGCAGTTCGCCCGGCATTGCTTCGGCATGAACGAACATTCTTAATTTTTTGTATTGCCTGAGGTCTAAATCAGTATTTTTAAACACAGCACGCGCATCGCCATCAGTAAGGTTCTTTACCTTAAGTAAAATGGCCTGTTCGTTCAACTGGGTAAGCAAAGCCTGGCTCGGATCGATAACACGTGTAATGCCCGGAGGTAATACATAATTAACCGGGTACTTCTTCGAGCTTTCTTCAATGTTGACAGCGGCAACGTCAAAGACACTTCCTTTATTTTGGACGGTAATTGACGGACTCGCCTGGGAAATGTCATATTGTAGTTTTCGCCACTCGGCCCTGACAAAATGCAGTTCGGCAAAACGCAGTATAACAGGCTTGCTGAAACCTGTAAGATAAAGCCTCATGAACCGGATGGACTTAAAATCTTCTATATTACCAATTTTACTTTCATATTCGCTGATGGGAATCCGGAAAAGGTACCATTTAGCATCTTTCCCCTGAATAATGTCAGTGATATACCTATTATTAAAATTCATTTTGTCAGGTTTCAGCTCAACATGATATTCAAAGTAGGATTCATTTTCGTTTAATGTATTATCATTGTTTATATCTTCAGTAGTGGGGAGTGTGGTAGCTGCAGCATATTCACCGCCGCTTGATTCGGTTGCCGGTGAATTACCCTCTGCATTATTAAAACGTTTGTAGCGCTCGATAACGCCTGCATCAATATCATCATAATAGGAGTCTAAAAAATGCCTGAAATCATCATTTGCTGGGTCGGTATTGGCTGCTTCCCATGCAGGTGATCCTGCTGATAGCTGAGAAAGATAAGAATCATTAAAGAAAGACCTCTCCTCATCACTATTTAACCCGTCAAGGCCGATATCCTGTCTTTTTCGGTGATCAGCATCGGCATCAAAAGCATTTACAATATTCTGAGTTTTTGGCACCCTGCCCCATACTGTAGTATCAACAAGTGTTATTTCGTCGGTGGGTGGCAGCCCGTTTTCAAACATTTTCCGGGAGTCTTTCAGGATATCTTCTGAAATCTCCCCGAGGTTGAAATACAAATCTCCTCCCTGATGTGTTGAATCTTTAATAAACGGGTCCATGAGCCAGAATTCGATATATTCCACATTGGCATTTTCAAAGTCGGTTACCTGAATAGAACGCATAATACCACCCCATTTGGCCGCGGGATTAACTAACTTACCGTCGGGTGTAAGGTTTAAGGTAAAATTATACGGACCTCTTTCATCAGGATAATAAGCCAGGTTTAAAACCGATAGTGGATTTTTCATGCCTGTCCCGCTTTCCCGGTTTTTATATATCTCGGTTTCAAGGACTTCCCTTGTATAAGGATCGCTTTGCACTTCTTTAGTATTAATGTTATTGGGGGTCAGATACGACTTTTCGATAAAAAGCTGGTCGATGTAATACCATGAAAGTAATGCCCGGTCAAATCCGTATTCAAGATTATTCAATAAAGCTGAACGGGGGAATCTTTTTGGAGCACTGGCCAGATGCCATGCTGTATAATTTTTCAACTCAATAGTGGTTTCGGTACCTTCAAAATCATCAATGTAGGCAACGCCTCCTTTACCTGTAATTTTTGCCTGTCCGGGAATAAGGTGCGCAAACTCCCCGTCAAGCGCAATGGATGATGTTTCTTTGGTTTCAATCAACGGCAGTTTATCTATTAATTTGGTAAGCAGCCGAGATTCAGTGCGGTAATTTGCATTAAGTCCCCAGATTGTATTTGAAATAGGCTCATCGCCCATATTCACTTTTTGTGTAAGGGGCCGTTCGGTTAAATGCATGATGGTACCACCTACGGTAAAATTATCAGAAAATTTATAATCAAGATGAGTTCCTACCAGTGTTTTTGTCTGCAGGTTATACAAAGCATTGTTCTCAAGTGAAACCCTTAGGGGAGTTCCTGATTCAAGGTATCCCTGATTTAAAATCTTAACCCTTCCCAGCGTATAATCAACCGTATAATCCTGCCCTTCAACCAGCGGAATGCCACCGGCTGAAACTTTAACCGAACCGCGCGGGACGTTCATGGCATTAAGCTGGATTTCTGAACTGACAGCTGACTGATAGGTTCCAGCAAGGAAAAATTTGTTTTTACGGGCTATTAAGCGTGCTTTGGTTTGTGTGGAATCATAAAGCTCTTCAAATACATATTTATCAGCAATCTTATTTTTATTTGGATCACCTCCTGTGATTTTTTTTCTTAAATCAGCACCAAATGGTTCAAGCAATGGAAAGAATATCCTCCCGTCTTTGGCAATAATTGTTGTTCCTTCAATAAAATCAAAACGCCCGTCAGGATTTGGTTCATTCAGGCCATCCAGATGATCAAGATCAAGAACTTTTAACAATATCTGATTGTTAAAAGCCGGGTCGGCTCCGCTTTCCGAAATATAATTTACTGGCACCCCTGTTTCATCTTTACGATAAAGAACATCAAGTACGAAATCTTTTTGAGAAACCTGGTATGCACCGAGTGCGTAAACATTCTTCATCATCAGGTCCCAGGTGCCGATTTTTGGCGTTAAATTAGTCCCCTTTATTAACTTGACAACCAGTGTTTTTGGTGCGCTCACCCCGTCAGTTGATAATTCACCCACCCTGTAAGTCTGTCCGCGGTATGTAAAAACATAGGCCACTGCCAGAATTTCATCAGAACGCAGGGAGGTATTAAGCGATATATAACCAAGTTCTCTGTTTACTGTATATTCTCTTTCTGAAAGTTTCCGGGCATTTTCAATCTTTTCATAATCCCTTCCGCTATAAAAATTATAAGATGATTCTAAAGGCTGAAGTGTTCCGGCAATATCAGTGAAATTACGAATGGCAGAATACTGGCCTGTTATTGTATTGTACAGGTTATTTAAATCATTGCTTACAGCTCCGTTAATTACTGATTGTGCCTGGACAAAGCCCGGATCGCCAAAAAAATTAGGTTCATTGTCAGGCCCGTATCCTTCTCCCAGATCCATTATTGCCAGAATATTACGGTTATCTTTATCGAATTCACTGGTTTTGTTGGTGATCCACACTTCAATCTGTTCAATCCTCACTCCCGAACTTATATATGGAAGTGTCTTAAGCCATTCATTATAATTATCCCTGAAAAAATGCGACAGAAAGAAATGCCTGTTAGCATCGTATTCATCAATGTTTATCTCAAATTCATTTACTTGTGCACCCCCCTTTACTTCAACTACCTGCGACTGTCCTTTCTGGTAACTGATTACACTGCTGACAAATAGCTTACCAAACTGTAAGTCGGTTTTAAAACCAAACAAACTCTGGCTTCCGGTAATTAATGTGCCTGGTACGCTGAATGAAACGTTACCGGCCTCAATTTTCTTAATAATCTCATCTTCCTTGCCCGTATATTCAAGTTTGGTTTTATTTTCAAAATCAAAAGTCGCTTCAGTATTGTAATTAATTCCAACCTGCATTTTATCACCAATGGAACCGGTAACATTCATCTGTATTTTTTCTTTGAAAACAAACGAGCCAACCCTCCTGTTACGCACAGGTATTGCAGGATTAAGCGTTTTTGAAACATTATATCCAAAAACCAGTTCGGCTGATCCCTGCGGAACAATGGTTATAGCATCTGTACCGAAAATTTTATCAAATGATTCGCCTAACTGAAAATTAGCAAGTAATGGCGATACCTGAGGGGTTTTTGTCTCACTCGCCTTTTGTAACCAGTAATCACTTATTGATGTTTTATTGTCATATTCAATATATTCTTTCATATTCATTGAAACCGGAGGACGGTAATTCAAACGGCCAACCGTTTCAGAAAAGACATACTGATTGGTTTCAGGATCATAAACGACTTTTGATTCTATATTCGACGGATTGCTTAAATATAACGGTGACCTGACTCCTGAACTTGAAAACGGATATCTTATTTCATCCTTAAAGGGATATTGCAATTTGATGGTATCTTCAGTACTTCCGGAAGATTGAGCTGACAAGCGATATCCGCAAATAAAAAGCAACCCGATACAGTGAAAAATGAGAAGCTTTAATGAAATGTAATATATTCTATTTCCGCTGTATAACAAGACCCGAAATTTTAATTAGTTACAACTGTTTTAATGCTTTTTTAATTAATTCTTCAAGTGTAATGGTTTTATCTGATAACAAAATGCCATTTACAACCTTTTCAACAGCATTTCGTGTGAAACCTAACATTACCAATGCAGATAACGCTTCTTCTTTAATTGTATTGTTCTTAACTAAAATATTTTCATCCAAAGTAACTGTTTTCCCTACTTTATCTCTGAGTTCAACTATGATCCGCTGGGCTGTTTTCGAACCAATGCCTTTTATACTTTGAAGTACGTTGACATTACCGGTAGCAATAATGTTACGTAATTCGTCAGGTTTAAGCGATGAAAGAATCATACGGGCTGTGTTGGCACCAATGCCCGAAATGGATATCAGCAGCCTGAAAATTTCCCTTTCCGGTAAAGTAAAAAAGCCATAAAGTGCCTGTAAATCCTCACGTATAATCTGGTGTAAGAACAGTTTACATTCATCAAACTGGTTGATTTGTCCGTATGTTGTCAGAGAGATGTTAATAAAATATCCGATATTCCCTGTTTCAATCACACAATATGCCGGATTTTTTTCTACTAATTTACCCGATATATAATCAAACATGTTCTGAATATTACAAGAAATAAATTATAATATCTATAAACATTGCATAATTTAATAAAGCTTTTAGTTTTCAATTTCCGAGATATCAATCTGCCTAAGCTGATTTGCTGTAAGTTCATTATATTCCTTTCTGTTCCGGTATATATCACAGGCGAGATAAATAGCTTGTCTGAAAGAATCGGCAGATGCTTCGCCTTTACCGGCAATTTCATAAGCTGTTCCATGCGCTGGTGATGTGCGGATAATTGAAAGGCCTGACGTATAATTCACCCCGCCCTCAACAGTCAATGCTTTAAAAGGAATCAAACCCTGATCATGGTACATAGCAAGTACCGCGTCAAACTTTTTATACATTCCGGCACCAAAGAAACCATCAGCTGCAAATGGTCCGAAGGCAAGAATATCTTCTAACCGGGCTGATTCAATGGCAGGAATAATCTCCTTTGCCTCATCATCGCCTATAAGTCCGTTATCGCTAGCGTGAGGATTTAGCCCGAGTACTGCAATGCGTGGATTAGTTATTTTAAAGTCAACAATCAATGATCTGTGCAGTATTTTTATCTTGTTTAATACCGAATCTTTTGTAATATATTCTGTTATCTTACTAACAGGAATATGAGTTGTAACTACCCCTATTTTAAACAATTCATTTACCATCAGCATCAGAACGCCGCTGGTTCCGAACCTTGATTCAAAATATTCAGTATGACCTGCAAAATTAAATTTTTCAGACTGAATATTGGCTTTATTAATGGGCGCTGTGACTATTGCATCTAATTTATGATTAGCTAAATCATTTATGGCTACTTCCAGTGCCCTGTATGCAGCATCGCCTGCTATGGGGGTCATCTTTCCCAGCTCAACCCTCACTGAATCATCGGTGCAATTAATAATATTTGCTTTTCTCGGACTTGCTTCATCTATATTGCGTACAGTATGAAAACTGAAATTTTCAAAATTCAGTGTTTTGCGATGATAAGCTGCAACTTTGGGAGAACCATAAACCACCGGTAAGCAAAAATCAAATATCCTGCTATCGGATAAGGCTTTAATTATCACTTCATATCCTACTCCGTTGATATCCCCTTGTGTAATACCCAAAACAATTTTATCACCTTTCATCCGGATTGATTTATATGTTTTTAATAAAATAAATTAAAAGTTGTAAAGATAATAATTTAGGCAAATTAATCCCAAGTACGATGAAATAACAAATTCATCCGGATGAATAAACCCAATTATTCATTGGGAGCTCTCAGAAAAAGCGAACCAGTAGATTTCCCGATTTAGAAAAATCACTTTTCTGGTGCAGTGCCAGCAAACCGGAAAAGTTGATTTTTCTTAATCGCAT